>JAEWBT010000102.1 GCA_023391015.1 Bacteroidota bacterium | reverse complement strand
GGCCTGGAAGTGGTTTTTGTGGGTCAAAAAAAAATCGGAAGAAAATTTGGAAGTTTCAAAACGCCCACCCTACATTTGCCCTCCCAAAGCGCGAGAGCGAAGCGGGAAGCAAGTTTGGATCGGTAGTTCAGTTGGTTAGAATGCCGCCCTGTCACGGCGGAGGTCGCGGGTTCGAGTCCCGTCCGGTCCGCAAAAGAAGCCTCTTCATTTGAAGAGGCTTCTTTGTTTTTAGGCTCTTTATATTTACCGAATACGATTCTTACAGAACTTCTTTGAAATTATGCACATTACGAGCCTGCGCCTTCAAAACTTTAAGCGTTTTACTGACCTGACCATTCAGGGGATTCCGGAAGACACAAAACTGGTGGTGCTACTCGGCGCAAACGGCAGTGGAAAAAGCAGCGTGTTTGACGCGTTCGGATTTGTGAATACTGTAAAACGTGATGCTCCTCACAGAAGATTAGAGTATGATGACTATTATAAAAAATTTGTTTTTGATACCGTTAAAATAACAATAAGAGGTAGTGAGTACGAACTAGCTTTACTTGAAAGGGCTTCGCCACCTTTAATTCCTTACTCTTTATACGGACGTACAAGCTTTCGACAGGTAAGTCGTCTTACAAGAAATTTTCTGAGAGCGAGTAATGATATTGTTGCCGATTCTGACCGTCCAAAATCTTTCATCGACCGTGACAATCGTTTTGAAAATGACATTGAGCACCTTTCCGGCATTATTCTGAAAGAACTTTTTCGTTCCACAGAATCCGCTGCCGAAGTAAAGCAACGCTATATCCAACCCATCAACGAAGCGCTTTCCCGTATCTTTCTGCCTACGAATCCAAACGCGATTCAGCTTCTGGAAATCATTCCGCCGTTGGAAGGTAAGGTGGCCCAAATCACGTTCCGGAAAGGCAATAGTGAGTTTCATTACGACCAGCTTAGCGCAGGCGAAAAGGAAATCTTCAATGTCCTCATTAATCTTCTGGCCCGAACGCGCAACATGGGGCCAACACTTTTTTTTCTGGATGAATTAGACCTGCACCTCAACACCGAACTTCAGTATTATTTCCTTAAAGAAATTGCCGAAAACTGGATACCGGCCGACAGCCAGCTTTGGACGGCTACCCATTCGCTGGGCTTTATCCGCTATGCCCGGGAAAACGACGACGCTGTTATCATTGACCTCAACGCACTGGATTTTGACATTCCGCAAGTCATAACGCCCAAAAAAGACTGGGTAGATGTTTATGATGTCGCCGTTCCCAAAACAATGCTCTTCGAGATTATGAATGGCAAAAAGCTGGTCGTTTGCGAAAATCAAAACGATGAGTACTACAACTTGTTAGGTCTGCCCGATACGTTGTTCGTGGGTTTGCAGGATGCGCGGGCCGTATTTCTTACGGTAAAGCGCGACGCGCGTTATGTGGGCTTGCGGGACCGGGATTTTCTGTCGGACACTGAAATTGAACGCATCCAAAAAGAATTTCCCCATTACCGAATCCTGAACTACTACGATTTTGAGAACTACCTCTATCATCCGGAAAACCTAGCCGAACTGGCTTTGGCGAATTTCGACAAAGTAGCCTACCGCGCCGAAATTCTGACCCAGAAGAATGCACGTAAGAACTACATCTTAGCCAAACTGGGTTCCTCCCGGATGGCTTATGAGGAGTTTAAAACCAACGAAAAGCTTCGTGATAAAAATACAAATAGCATTGTAGATGACCTCGACAGTGATGATTTTGACCGTTTCTATAAGTATTTTGACATGAAAACAGAATTCAATCGGCAGTCTCTTGAATTGATCTTACCTAATAAAGCGCAGCTCGTTTCTACGCAATGGTTCAAAAATCAAATTGCGGCCTTGCTGGAACTTTAATATGAATAAGAAAAAGTTTGATGAGTTCCAAAGTATTTCTGTGCATTCTAACAGAAGTCACCCCCTACTTCTTCTGCAACAACTCCTCGCGGTACTGCACCCCCCATTTGCCCAGCACCTTCACTACTTCGCTGAGGGTTTCGCCCAGAGGCAGGAGTTCGTATTCTACCGTTACGGGTTTGGTGTCGTAAACGGTGCGCTTCACGAGGTGGTTGAGTTCCAGATCGCGTAGCTCGCCGGAAAGCACCTTGGGCGCAATGGCCCCGATGTGGCGCTGGAGGTCCATAAACCGCATGGCACCGTGGTAGAAAAGGGTGGAAACGATGATGAGCTTCCACTTGCCCGAGAGCAGGTCTTGGGCGTCTTTGATGCCCTGCACATGCTTGTGGCACTGGGGCGAAAGGGCAACGGTTTCTTTTTTAATCATAACAAAAGGCTTTGGGTGGTTACCCGTTGGTACACGGTTACTCCGGGGTAAGGAGTTACCAAAGGTAAGTGGGTGGCGGTAATTTTGCCCTATGAATACCGATCTTCAAAACACCAATCTGCTCGACAGCCTCCACTGGCGCTACGCTACCAAAAAGATGAATGGCCAGCGCGTGCCCGCCGAAAAGCTCCGCTACATTCTGGAAGCCGCGCGGATGGCGCCGTCGTCCTCCGGCCTGCAACCCTACCGCATTCTGGTCATCAGCAACCGCGAACTGTTGGAAAAGCTGCGCCCCATTGCCAATGATCAAAGCCAGATCACCGATTGCTCGGAGCTGCTGGTGTGGGCCATTCAGGATCAATATACCTATGAAGGGATCGGCGACGTGTTTGGCCAAACGCTGGCCGAGCGCGGCTTGCCCGCCACGATGATGGATGACTATAAAGACCGGCTTTGGGGCATGATGAAAGCGATGACGTCGGAAGCCCAGCAGGCCCATGCCGCCAAGCAGGCCTACATCTCGCTAGGACTGGCCATTGCTGCCGCCGCCGAACAACACGTGGATGCCACGCCGATGGAAGGCTTCGACAATGCCGCCCTGGACCAAGCACTGGGACTGGACAAGAAAGGACTGAAAAGCGCCGTAATTCTTCCCCTCGGCTACCGCGATGCCAGCAACGATTGGATGGTGAACTTCAAGAAGGTGCGTACGCCGGAAGAAGATTTTTTGATTCATCTTTCGTAGCCGGCAAAGGGCTTTTTCCGGAAAAACACTTTTTGCTCAAAGTCCTTTCCGGACAATCCGGGTATCGCTCATGAAGCCGGAACGAAAGCTTCATTCCGGCTGCTGAGAAAGGGAATATCTACAAGGCTTTACGGGCATACAGCGAGATTCCTCCTTTGTTGGGGATGATCAGTCTTTCTGGTTAGCGCCTATCCGGAAAATGCTAAAGGGATTCTTTCTAAAGCTGTATAGAATCCCTTTAGCATTCCATTTAAAAGGCGTTTTGTAGGGATCCTTTTCAGGATGACACGGATTTCGCTCCGGTAATGGTAGGATTACAGCATCTGCGTTGCAGAGGAACGCTTTGCAGGTAGAAAATGTGATGTTTACGGCGTCCGCGTTCCAGAGGAACGCTTTGTGATTCACGAAGCATTCCTCTGGAACGCATTACAGAATCCGGTTTTCTGTTTCTACCCACGAGGCGTTCCTCCGGAACGCTGCTGGATACAAATTTCTATTCCTCATTGATCAACATTCTACCCACGAGGCGTTCCTCCGGAACGCTGCTGAATACAAACTTCTATTCCTTATTGATCAACATTCTACCTGCGAGGCGTTCCTCCGGAATGCTGCTGAATACAAGCTTTTATCTCCCATTGATCACCAAGAGCGTAATAACGGGATGCACGTTTTTTTATAGGATGTCTCCGCCGGGTGTAGAAAAAAATTTACTTTGCCAGGTTCAGAAGCCGCTGCCCCGTTGGGCATACCTCCAGTAGCACGCAGTGGCGGCACTCCGGCGCACGCCAATGGCAGATTTTCTGCCCGTGACGCATGAGGAGCTGGTGGTGATCGTACACATCCTGCGCCGTAAAACTTTGGGGAAGCAGAGCTTCCAACACGCGGTTGGCCTTGCCTTCGCCGATTTTTTCCAGAATAATACCCAATCGCCACGCCACCCGGAAGTGGTGCGAATCGACCGGCAGGGCACGGGCGCGCAGCGAAGAAAACGAAAGGGTTGCCGCACTGGTTTTAGGGCCTACGCCGGGCAGCTGTTCCAGCCAGTCGCGGGCCTCGGCAACGGGCATCTCGCCCAGAAAATCCAATGAAAGTACTCCGTGGCGCTCGGCGATGTCTTGCAGGATTTGCTGGATGCGGGGCGCTTTTTGCTCCGGCCAGGTGCAGGGGCTGATGGCCTCCTGAACCGCCACCACCGGTGCATCGCGCACGGCCTCCCACGTCGGGAAGCGGGCTACCAGCTGGTGATAGGCTTTTGCCGACTGGCTGTTTTTGGTGCGGTGAGAAAGGACGGAGGAGATGAGTTCGCTGAGCGGGTCGAGGTCGTGGAAATACGACAGGTTGCGGCCATAAACCAAGGCCAACCGTTCGTGAATCAGCACCACAAAGGCGGTGTTTTGGTTGGGCGCGAAGGAAGCAGGCGGCATAGATGGCTTAACCGCTTCTAAATCCTGTGCCGGGAAGGGCCTATTTTCCGGAAATTTCAATGACAATAGCCTCTTAGAAAAGCAAACACAGCGTTTTTCTAAGAGGCTATTAATATGGGCTTCGACAAGCTCCCCCTGACACTCCTTTTCTCATCAGTAATTGATTACAGCAACTGTGTCACCGGGAGCTTGTCGCAGGGCGGGGTGTCGAAGGGCCTCTCCGGCTTGTTTTCTCGGCGCATCCCTAACTTGCCCCTTCTCAAAAAAACAACTTCTCTTATGGACGTCCGCAGCCTTTTGCCCCAACCGGTCTGGAATCATTTCGCCGATCTGAACGCCATTCCGCGCGCCTCGAAACACGAAGCCGCTGTCAGCCGTTTTATGAAAGCCTTTGGCGAAGGGCTTGGCCTCGAAACCATTCAGGATGCCGTGGGCAATGTTATCATCCGCAAAGCGGCCACGCCCGGCATGGAGGGACGGCAGACGGTGGCGCTGCAAGGACACATCGACATGGTGCAGCAGAAAAATGCCGACGTGGATTTTGATTTTGCTACCGAAGGCATCCGGATGTATGTGGACGGCGACTGGGTGAAAGCAAAAGGCACTACGCTGGGAGCCGATAACGGACTGGGCGTGGCGGCCATTATGGCCGTTCTGTCGTCTGATGACATTCCACACCCGCCGCTCGAAGCCTTGTTTACCATAGATGAAGAAACCGGCATGACGGGTGCCAAAGAATTAGAACCCGGCATTTTGAAGGCCCGCATGATGCTCAACCTCGACACCGAGGAGGATGATTCCCTCACGATTGGCTGTGCAGGCGGCGTGGACGTAACCGGTTCCGGAAAGTACGAGACAGAAGCTCCCGACAGCGATGTGCAGGGCTACCGCTTGTTTGTTTCCGGGTTGAAAGGCGGCCACTCCGGCGGCGATATTCACCTGGGCCGGGCCAACGCCAACAAACTGATGAACCGGCTTTTGTCGCAGGCAGCAGAAAAATTTGGGCTGCGCGTAGCGGCGGTAGATGGCGGCGGGCTGCGCAACGCCATTCCCCGCGAATCGGGCGCGATCGTGGCCGTTCCTGCCGGAAATGCAAGTGCTTTTGAAACGTTTCTGGCCGAGGAAACCGGGGCGCTGCAAAAAGAATACGCCGTGACTGATCCGGAACTGAAAGTGGAAGCGACCGGCATTCCCACCCCTGAACGCGTTTGGGCCAGCGATTTTCAGGATAGAATGTTGCGGGTGATTTATACGCTGCATAACGGTATTTTCCGGATGAGTCCTGCTATTGCCGGGCTGGTGCAGACCTCCAACAACCTCGCGCGCGTTCGGATTGGGGAGGGCACTTTTACGGTGCAGTGCCTCACCCGCTCTTCGGTGGATTCCGAAAAATGGGATTTGGCCCGGGGCCTCGAAGCCGCGCTGCAACTGGCCGGGGCCACCGTTACGTTCACCGGCGATTATCCCGGCTGGACGCCGCTACCCGGCTCGCAGGTGGTGCAACTGGCCAGTGAGGTGTATGAGAATCTGTTTGGCGAACCGGCGCATGTGGATGCGGTACACGCCGGACTGGAATGCGGCATTATTGGGGGAAAATACCCCGCTATGGAAATGATTTCCTTTGGGCCTACCATTACCGGCGCGCACTCGCCCGACGAGCAGGCGCAAATCAGCTCGACTCAAAAATTCTGGAAATTTCTGCAAGCCGTGCTGGCAGCGGTTCCGGAATAGATTCAGACAAGTAAAGCGCCCTTTCGACAAGCTCAGGGGGACACAGTTGCTGTAATCATTTGCTGATTACAAAATGAGTGTCAGGGGGAGCTTGTCGAAGCCCGTACATAACATCATAAGCAATTCCAACCACGACAGGATTCCAACTGATTCAGGAGGCTGCTTTCTGTAAAATGCCGATAGCCCCTTGAAAAAGCACGCACTTTTATACGCGTGTTTTTCCAAGGGGCTATCCTTATTCAAATTTCCGGAAAATCTACTTTACATCACCCAGCGCTGAGGCGCTCCAAACGCGGTATTTCAGCTGAAAACCATTGGGAACATAGACCACAACCGGCAGACGGCTGTTGTAATCCAGCATTGCTGTTTGGCCATACACAAATTTGTCGGTCATTTTGGTATCAGGGCAGGCCATTTTGGTGGAAGCCATGTTGCCGTCGGAAGTAAACTCATAGTAATCATAGCCAAAGCCCTGAAGCTCTTTTTTCTCCAGATTTCCGGAAAGCGAATGGTAGTTGCAATCTACTTTGGCCATTTTTCCGGGAATCAGCTCTACTTTGTAAGCGCCTTCCTGGTCGCGGGTTTTCTCCGGCAGGTAGATAACCATGCGCTGGTAGCCGGCTTTGGCCATGGGGTAATTTTTGAGTTCGCCGCTCACGGTAGCCGGTGGGTTGGGATTCATTTTGGGGGCGGTTGCCATATTGCCGGTGGCGCAGGAGGCCAGCAGCAGGGTGGCTGCAAGGGCGGTTGTAACGGATGGAAGGATGTTCATAACACTTGAATTGGTTTCGTATGGATGGTTGCCAGAGAAAGAAAAAAGCGTACCGATTCCACAACGGCTGCCGTTTTTTAAGTCTTTTTTGGAATCTCTCTACCGGTAGGCCGGTGCTGCGCGGCTGTCTGGAAACGCTTACTTTTCCGAAAAACAAGCGGCTCTATGGCTTTTCCTCAAAACGTTTTGAACACCCCGGACGCGCCCCACTGGTCGGTGGCCGGTCGCCCCTATTTGATAGCGGCCGATCCGGTTTTGGTTCTCCTGATTTCCCAAATCGATCTCAAAATCCTTCCGGAAAAAAATCCTGATATCTACAAAGCCTTGCTGCGCGCTGTGCTGGGGCAGCAGATTTCCGTGAAGGCCGCGCAAAGCATCTGGCAACGGTTTCTGGAGCGGTTTGGAATGGAAAAAGGCCTCTCTCCGCAGCCGCTTTTAGAAACGCCGGAGGAAGACTTCCGGGCTCTTGGCTTGTCCCGCCAAAAAACCGCCTATGTAAAATCGATTTCCGGTTTTGCGCAGAACGGTGGGCTGGCATTGGAGATCATACAGGCGCTGGACGCAGAAGCGCTCACTGCGCATCTCACCCAAATCAAAGGCGTGGGCCGCTGGACGGCGGAGATGATTCAGATGTTTGCCCTCGACCGGCCCGACGTGTTCAGCCCCGGCGACCTGGGCATCCAGAACGCGATGCGAAAGGCCTATGGTTTGGAAGAGACCGGCAAAGACCTAGCCCGCCGCATGACGGAAATTTCCGGAAAATGGGCACCCTATCGCACCCTGGCCTGCCGGTATCTGTGGAAAAGTCTGGAGTTGAAAGAAGATTAAAGGGATTTCCGGAAAACAGATTGCCAGAAGCCCTACCCGTCCACACTGTTTTTATTTAACCTTTCTCAAAGACGACACAACGTTTTCCGGAACGGGTCATCAACGCTTCCCGCGCCCCGAATGCCTATTTTTGCGCCCTCTTATGCGTGCTGTTTTCCGGAAAGAAATTGCGGCCTTCCTGTCATCGGTGGCCGGCTACGTCGCCATTGGCGTTTTTCTTGTTGCCTGTGGGTTATTTCTATGGGTGATCCCCGATACCTCTATCCTCGACTATGGCTATGCCGGCCTCGACCGCTTTTTTGAGCTGGCGCCCTGGTTCTTGCTGCTTTTAATTCCGGCAGTTACCATGCGCTCTTTTGCCGACGAATTTCGCTCGGGTACCATCGAGTGGCTGTTCACCAAGCCCCTGCGCGACGTGGATATTGTAGTGGGTAAATACCTGGCCTGCCTCGTACTGGTGCTTTTTGCCTTGTTGCCCACCCTCATCTACGCTGTTTCTATCAATGCCCTGGCGCAGGCGCGCACTGTGCCCGACTGGGGCGGTATTGTCGGGTCTTATATTGGGTTGATTTTCCTGGCAGCTACTTTTACGGCCATCGGCGTTTTTGCGTCTTCGCTCACGGCCAATCAGATTGTTGGGTTTCTGGTTGCCTTGTTTCTGTGTTATCTGCTCTATGCCGGATTTAGTGCGCTCAGCCGCGTGCCGGCTTTTGCGGGCGGCGCCGATTATTACCTGAGTTTACTGGGCCTTTCTTACCACTACGATAGCATTTCGCGCGGCGTGGTAGATACGCGGGATGTGATTTATTTTCTGTCTGTTATTATCCTGTTTCTGGCCCTGACACGCGTTGTGCTGGCCCGACGCACCTGGGACATCCGGTAGCGTTAGGATTCTTTTTTAAAAAATTCCGGAAATTTCAGCCGCATCGCGCTGTTCCGGCCCTTAGAAAACCGCATTCTTCTTTTTACAATAGTGTCTGCTGCTCCTGTTTCTTCCAAAACTGCCGCCCGCAACCGCGGTGCATTGCTGCGCATCCTTTTATTGGTAGGCATTCTTGTGGCCATCAACGCGCTGGCCGTTCGCTTTCACTACGGCTTCGACCTGACGGCAGAAAAACGCTTTACCCTTTCGCCGGCCACTAAAAAGCTGCTCGGCACGGTGGACGATGCGGCAGTGTTTACCATCTACCTGCAAAACGACCGGATGGGGGCCGATTTTCAGCGCTTGGCCGATGCCACGCGCGACCGGTTGGAGTCGTTCCGGAGCGTAACCGGCGGCAAGATTTTATACCGTTTTCAAAACCCTTTTTCCGGCGTTTCTTCCGACGACGAGAAAGCCAAAATCGCGCAGCAGCTGGCGCAGAAAGGCATTGTCGGCATTCCGTTTGGCGAAGGCGAAAACGGCGACAGCTACACCGAAAACATTCTGTTTCCCTATGTCCACCTGGCTTATGGCGGCAAAGAAATCACCGTTTCGCTGCTGGATAACCACCAGGGTATGAACCGCGCGGAGGTACTGAACTATTCGGAGTCGCAGCTGGAGTACAAACTGGCCCGCGCCATCTACCTGCTCGACCGCGCCGTGCGGCCCGAAGTGGCCTACCTCGTGGGCAACGGCGAAGCGCTTGATTTCCGGACGTTTGACCTGCTCAATACCCTGCCGCAGTTTTATAAAATAGACACTTTTGATCTGACCCAAAACCTGTTTATCCCGGCGGCCTACAAGGCAGTGATTATCGTTCAGCCCACGGTTCCGTTCAGTGACAAAGACAAATATAAACTCGATCAGTATGTGCTGGGCGGTGGCCGCGTGCTGATGGCGATTGACCAAAACACCGCCTCGCTCGACAGCCTCGCCGTGAGCGAAGCCATCCTGGCCACCGACCGCGACCTGGGCCTCGATGACCTCTTGTTTCGCTGGGGTGCACGGCTCAATGCCAATCTGGTGGAAGACATTCGCTGTGTGCGCATTCCGGTCACCGTGGGAGAGCTCAACGGGCAGCCCCAAATTGACCGCCGCCCGTGGCCGTTTTTTCCGCTATTTGTGCCCACCAGCACCCACCCGGTGGTCAACAACATGGATGGCATCCTGAGTCTTTTTGCCAGCACCATCGACACGATTGCCACGCCGGACGTAACGAAAACCATCTTGCTGGAATCTTCGCCCCGCAGCCGCACCACGGCCATCCCGGCCCGGATATCGCTTTCGAGCCTGCGCTATAAAACGCGCCCTGAACTTTACAACAAGCCCTACGGTCCGACGGCGGTTCTGCTGGAAGGAAAATTCCGGTCTGCCTTTGAAGGCCGCCTGCCGCAAGCGGTTTTGCAAATGCTTAGCGAGCAGATTAAGCGCCCTTTCAAAGCTGCATCCGACACCAGCGGAGCCGTTATCCTGGTGGGCGATGCCAATATTTTCCTCAATCAGGTTTCCGAAAAACGGGGCCCGCAGGAGCTGGGCTACTGGCCGATCGACGATGTGCGGTTTTCCAACAAAGCGTTTTTGCTCAACTGTATGGAATATCTCACTGAGCCGGGCTCGCCGCTGGAAGCACGCAGCAAAGAATCGCGGTTGCGGCTGCTCGACGGCGCGCGTCTGAAGACGGAACGCCCCAAATGGCAGGCGCTCAACATTGTGTTGCCCCTCGCGTTGTTAGTGATTTTTGCTTCGGCGTATTTGTTTTTCCGGAAACGGCGCTACGAGCAGCGGACTAATGCCTGATGAAAGACTTTGTTTAAAGGAAAGAAATTTTAGAGAAAAGACATGCGTAAGACCCTTTTATATATCCTGTTGCTGGGCGTGCTGGGCGCGCTTGCCTGGTATTTTTTGATTCGCGAAAACGACAGCGTTTTCAGCAGTGCCGAAGCCGGGTTTACGGTGAAAGACACGGCAGCTATTTCTAAGATTTTCCTGAGCAACCGCGAGGAAAGCCTGACACTGACCCGTACCGATAGTGGCTGGCGCGTGAACGACAAGTATCCTGTGTTGCCTGCTTCGCTGGCAACGCTTTTTCAAGCCTTGCATGGGCAATATGCCATTGGGCCGGTGTCACAGGCTGCACATAACAACGTGGTGCAGGCCATGTCGGTGAGCAGTACCAAGGTAGAGATCTACGGCAAGAACGGCCAGAAAATCCGAACCTTTTTTGTAGGAAACGAAGCCCGGGATTTCAACAATACCTATATGCTGATGGAAGGTGCCAAGCGACCTTATATCGTAAGCCTGCGTGGCTTTGAAGGTTTTTTGACGCCGCGCTACAGCCCCAAACTAACTGACTGGCGCGACCGCACCCTTTTCAACACGCCGCCGGACCAGATCCGCAGTGTGGCCGTAACCTACCCAAATGCACCGGAAAATTCTTTCACGATTACGGCCAGCGGCAACGGCCTGCAAATCACCCCGCCCATTCCTGGCGTGACTGCCGACCCGGCCCGCCTGCGCGATTACCTCGGCTTTTTCCGGAAAATTAACGCGGAAGGCTATGTAAACGGCACCTATCATATGGACTCGCTGATTGTTCACGCGCCGCGCTATGCCACCATCAGCGTTACAACAGACAAAGGCACCCACACAGCAGAATTGTATTTTATGGCTGCCACACAGCGCACAGGTTTTGGTGCCGCAATTACGATTGACGGCGAGATGTATGATTCGGAGCGGCAGTATGCCGTTCTAGATAAACAAGACACGCTCTTGGTGCAGCAGCAGATGTTTGAGAAAATTCTGCAACCGCACGCCATTTTCTTTCCCCAGGCTACAACTGACACATTAGGGAAATAAATGAGTCCGGCGCTCCAAAATTCTTCCTGGCTGCCTTTGAACCTGGAAACTATCCGCCGGGCGACGGGTGGTGCCTGGGCCACCACGCCGGTTACCGAGAAAGAAATCCTGGACCTTTCCACCGACACCCGCAGCAGCCTGACGGTGCCGGAAAAAACGCTTTTCATCGCCCTCTCGGGGGGCCAGCGCAGCGGCAGCGACTTTCTAACCCAAGCCTATGCCAAAGGCATTCGTGCATTTTTGCTTTCGGCCCCGCCCCGCGAGCCGCTACCCGCCGATGCTTCAATCATCCTTGTTCCCGACACGAAAGCAGCTTTGCAGGATTTAGCTCGTTATCGGCGGCAGCAGTTTAACGCACCGGTGGTGGCCATTACCGGATCCAATGGCAAGACGGTGGTAAAGGAATGGTTGTATGAACTGCTTTCGCCTGATAAAAAAGTGGTCCGAAGCCCTAAGAGCTACAATTCGCAGGTAGGAGTGCCACTTTCAGTGTGGCTGCTGCAACCGGTGTATGAACTGGCGATTTTTGAAGCCGGCATTTCCAATATGGGCGAAATGGCGCGGCTGGAAGCCATTCTGAAACCCGAAATCGGTGTTTTTACCAATCTCGGCGAAGCGCATCAGGCGGGGTTTGAAAGCCGGTTGGAAAAAGCATTGGAAAAAGCGCTGCTTTTCCGGGATTGCAAAACTATTTTCTACTGCGCCGACTCCCCTGAGATCACAGCGGCATTCCGGCAGTTGGGATATTTGGAAGATTCCGGAAAAACGGTGATTTCTTACAGCGTTTTGGGTGACGAAAAGGCCGACTGGCACGTATCACAGATAGAGCGGGAAGATTTTCACACCCGGTTTACGGTCTATAACCAGGAGGAAGCCGCCGCTTTGATGATTCCCTTCAACGACGACGCCTCGCTGGAAAACGCGGTTTGCTGCTGGCTCGTAGCGCGGCATCTGGGTATTGCAGAAGAAACGCTTTCGGAGCGGCTGATGCGCCTGCACCCGGTGGCGATGCGGCTGGAATTCCGGAAAGGAACCCATGATTGCACGCTTATCAACGACGCCTACAACTCCGACCTCACCTCGCTGCGCATAGCGCTGACGGCCTTGCAAAACCAACCGCAGCACCCGCATAAAACCGTGATTCTCTCCGACTTGTTGCAGTCGGGCGTGGCACCGGAAAATCTCTACCAATCCGTGGCGGCGCTGCTGCGCGGTGCGGGTCTCAAAACCTTTATCGGGATTGGGCCGGAGTTGATTCGCTACCGGGAACTTCTGAACGATGGAATCGCCGGCGAAACCCTTTTTTTTGAAAACACCAGCGCTTTTTTCCGGGCCTTGCCACAGCTGCGTTTTGAAGACGAAGCCATTCTCATTAAAGGTGCGCGCAGCTTTGCCTTTGAACGCATCGTGGCCTTGCTGGAACAGGAAGTGCACCGCACCGCCCTCACCATTGACCTGGGCGCCCTGACCGAAAACCTCGGCGTTTTCCGGAAAATGGTGCGCAAAGAGGTGCGCTTAATGGCGATGGTAAAAGCCTTTGCCTACGGCAGCGGCAGCCACGAAATTGCCGGCGCGTTGCAAGATGCGGGTGTAGATTACCTCGCCGTGGCCTATACCGACGAAGGCGTTTCCCTGCGACGAAAAGGCATTCGCCTGCCCATTATGGTGATGAGTCCTGATGTAGGGTCTTTTGAGCGCATCATTGCCTGGAACCTGGAGCCGGAAATCTTCAACTTTCGCTCGCTGGCGGCCTTTACCCGTGCCGCCCAAACGCTGGACATCATGGGCTATCCGGTGCATATCAAGCTCAACACCGGCATGAACCGACTGGGGTTTGACACAGGAGACATTCCAAAGCTGATTGCCGAAATTTCCGGAAATAATACCCTCTACGTTAAAAGTATTTTCAGCCATCTGGCCGGCGCCGAGGACGAATGCTTAGATGGATTTACCGATAGCCAGGCTGCTGTTTTCCAGCGCAATGCCGGGGCGCTTTCTGCCGCCTTGCACGATACGCCACTGCTGCATCTTTCCAACAGTTCCGGCATTACCCGTCACCCACAGTATCATTTCGACATGGTGCGCCTCGGGCTGGGTATGTACGGCATTGACCCTACGGCGCGGAAGCTGGCCCTGAAGCCGGTTTCCAGCTTGCGCACTACCATTGCCCAGATTCGGAACGTTCCGGCGGCCGAGGGCGTTTCCTACGGTCATAAAGGCGTTGGTGAAAAAGACCGGCGGATTGCCACCGTTTGCATTGGCTACGCCGATGGCTATCCGCGTGCGCTGGGCCACGGCAAGGCCTATATGCTGGTGCGTGGCAAAAAAGCGTTTACGGTCGGGACGGTGTGTATGGATATGTGTATGCTGGACGTGACTCACATTCCTTCTGTAAAGGAAGGCGATGAAGTGTTAGTGTTTGGTCCGGAGCTATCGCCAGCGCTGTTAGCGGATTGGGCCGGGACGATTCCCTATGAAATCCTCACCGGTATTTCGCAGCGGGTGAAGCGGATTTATCTGGATGAATTGTAGGTCTATTTGACTACAATCGAAAGCCTTTCCAGCCCCAAACCTGTTTTCCGGAAACGGGTTCTTTATTTCCGGAAAAACCCTTTCCGGAATGGTTACCTTTGCAGGCCTAAAATTTTATCTAAAGAAATGTCGAGAAAAGCGGAGAAGAGCTGTTCTTTTTGTGATCGTCCGGAAGCGGAATGCAATATTTTATTTACCGGCCTCAAAGGCAATATCTGTGACCACTGCATTGAGAATGCCCATCAGTTGTTGCAGGAAGCAAGCGGTGCCCTGCCCCAACCGGAAGGAACCGGCAAGAAAAACAAGGCTTCCAAGCTGGATGTCACCACCCACCGGGTATATAAGCCCCGCGAAATCAAAGCGTTTCTGGATGACTACGTGATTGGGCAGGAAGATGCCAAAAAAGTGCTTTCCGTTGCCATCTACAACCACTACAAGCGCCTTCTGAACCCAACGCCAAAAGACGTGGAAGACGACGTGGAGATTGAGAAAAGCAACATGATTATGGTGGGCGAAACCGGCACCGGAAAAACCCTGCTGGCCCGCACCATCGCCAAGCTGTTGCAGATTCCGTTTGCCATCGTGGACGCCACCGTTTTTACCGAAGCAGGCTATGTGGGCGAAGACGTGGAAAGCATCCTGAGCCGCCTGTTGCAGGCTGCCGACTATGACGTGGAAGCCGCCCAGAAAGGCATTATTTTCATCGACGAGATCGACAAAATCGGTCGCAAGGGCGACAACCCATCCATCACCCGCGACGTGAGCGGCGAAGGCGTGCAGCAGGCCATGCTGAAACTGCTGGAAGGCAGCCAGGTGATGGTTCCGCCTCAGGGCGGCCGCAAGCATCCCGACCAGAAGATGATTGCGGTGGATACGCGCAATATCCTGTTTATCTGCGGCGGCGCATTTGAAGGTATTGACAAGATGATTGCCCGCCGCGTGCAAACGTCTTCTATCGGCTACCGCGCCATCCAAAGCACCAAAGATCTCGACCGCGCCAATTTGTTGCAGTATGTGAACGCGCAGGACCTCCGGGCTTTTGGCTTGATTCCGGAACTCTTGGGTCGTTTGCCCATCGTGACTTACCTGAACCCGCTGGACCGCGACGCGCTGCGCCGCATCCTGACTGAGCCGAAAAACGCGCTGATTAAGCAATATAAAAAGCTGTTCCAGTACGAAGGCATTCGCCTGGAAGTAGAAGAAGCCGCGCTGGATTACCTTGTAGACAAAGCGGTGGAATACAAGCTCGGCGGTCGGGGCCTGCGCGCCATTTGCGAGATGGTGCTCACTGATGCGATGTTTGACATGCCCTCCCAAACCGACCACGGCGGTGTGTTCCGCCTGACGGAAGCGTATGCCAAACAAATGCTCGAACATTCGAAACTGGATTACTTGAAAGCAGCGTAGTCGGTTTGGTTGGAGCCTTTGGCCTGGACGGCGCTTCGTGCCTGTGGAATGCCATCGACATTGAAGCTTCGCTTCAGACCACCGTATTTCCGGAATTTTCCAGCATTCTTTATCGTCAAAATTTCTTTTTCACCCAAAGCGCATTGCGCTCCAAAGTCGCCTCAACTTTTATGAACGAACTCATTGATCAACTCACCGAAAAAGCCGGTATTACAGAAGACCAGGCTCATAAAGCTGTGGAAGTGATTAAGGAATATATTACCAGCCAACTGCCGCCCATGATGCAGGGCATGGTGGATAACTTCCTGAAATCCGGAAACCATTCGGCACAGGCGGATGATTTTCTGGGGTAAAGCTTTGTGTGATTGCCAAGAATCAGCCCCGAAGGGGCGTAAGGATATCCACAATCCTTACGCCCCTTCGGGGCTATTGGGAAATAGGTTTGAGAGTCTATAATCCTTACGCCCCTTCGGGGCTGCTTGAACTGGTTGTCCTATTGCTATAATCCTTACGCCCCTTCGGGGCTTACAAACAGGCCCATTATTTTTAAATTTCCGGAAATGCCGCAAGCTGTTGACGCCCAACAACTTGCGCTGTAAACACAGCCGGAGGCTCCAACCGAGAAGCCGTCCAACGCCCGAAGGCTCCAACGCCCAAAGGGCTACAGCAATCGGTAGCTTTGCTTTACCACCCCCATCACAAACGTACTTTGCACATTGGCTACGTTTTCCAGCGCGCTCAACTCGTGAACGTGGAAGTGGTAGTAATCATCCATACTCGCGCAGATCACTTTCAGCATAAAATCAAACTGGCCGGAAATGGTAAGGCATTCCACTACGGCATCCATCTCCGTGATGGCCTGGATGAAATTCGTACCGGCTTTCTTGCTATGTGTTTGCAGGGATACGTAGCAAATCACCATGAGGCTTTTGCCCAGCTTTCGGGCGTCGAGCACGGCGCTGTAATTTTTAATCACACCGGTGGCTTCCAGTCGTTTCAGCCGCTCATGAACCGGCGAGGCACTCAGGGCCACTTTATCGGCGAGGTCTTTTACCGAAATCCGCCCGTCGGTTTCCAGGATGCGCAGCATGGCCAGGTCGGTCGCGGCTAAGGGAGCGACATCTGCTGTGAGG
>JAEWBT010000025.1 GCA_023391015.1 Bacteroidota bacterium | reverse complement strand
CGGTAGAGCTGGGCGGCGTGCGCGTTCTGGGTGAGAATCCGGAAAAAACGTTCCGCAAAATCAAAACGCGCGCAGGCTTCTTCAAAGCGGTGGCGGTCTAAGAACAGCGCCTTTGTTTCTTCCAATGTTTCGATATGAAACAGCGCGGGCCGACCGCTGAAAAAGCTGTACATATCGGTAATCCAGTAGCCTTCGATGGAAAACTGAACAGCATTTTTTTCGCCGGCCTCGTTGACGTAGTAGCTATAGGCCGCGCCCTTTTGCAGAAACCAGGTGTAGCGACAGCGCTCGCCTTCGCGGACGAGCACTTCCTTTTTCGACAGGGTTTGAGAAGAAAATAAATCCCGGAAAGCCAGCAATTCGCTTTCCGCAATTTCGCGCCCGACGGTGCGGCAGATGTTTTCAAAAAGCAGTGCAGACATGGGGCAAGCAGGAATTTTTAAGGCGATGGCGAAACCGTCCGGAAAATTAGCCTTAAAACCCGAGTGCTGCGGTGCAGCGATACCCGTTCCGGCTTTCATTTTCCGGAAAATTTCCGGAAATCTTCCCCCTAAAAAGCGTTCTTCAACCCCTGCCCTACTTCTGGGCTTCTTTTTCCGGATCGCCTTCGGTTTTTTCCGGAATTTTATTCGTGAGTCCGGCGCGCTCCAGCAGCAATCGCTTGATGCCGTATTCATTGCGATAAACCCGGAACAGGCTGGCAATCGACGATAAAATCAGGGGTCCGAAAACAAGCCCCATCACGCCCATGATTTTGAGACCCAGCAAGACGCCGAAAACGGTAATCAGCGGCGGCACATCGCCCAGCTTTTTCAGGATGGTAAACCGCAGGACATTATCGATGCCGCCAACTAAAACGAGGCAATACAGTCCCAATCCCAAAGCACCGCTCGTGTTTCCGGAAGCCAGGAGAATCACGCAGACCGGCACCCACACGATCATGGTCCCGACGACCGGGATAATGGACGCCGCGCCGGTAACCAGGCCCCAGAGAACGGGGTTGGGAACGCCAAAAATCCAGTAACCAATCATGGCAACGATGCCCTGGCAAAAGCCCAGCACCGGAATCCCGATGGCGTTGGAGCGAATCATCATATAGGTATCGTCCCAAAGTTCTTTTTTGCTGCGGTCGGAGAACGGCAGGATGACTTTTACCATTTTTTCCATGCGCTCGGAGCCGGTTTGCATAAAATACAGCACGAAAAACGCCACGATCACATTCGTCACCAGCGCACCGATACCGCTGAGGAAACCCGGCAGGTAAACGGCTATTTTTTGCAAGTAGTTAATGAGTGTCTCCTTAGAGAAATCAAACCCTTTGAGATAAGGCTGGGTGCGGATATAGTTTTGAACCTGTTGGAATTTTTGCTCCAGCAACGCCCGGTTCTCCAGAATGCCGCGCAGCTCGCCGAAGATATAATCGCCCAGAAGCCACACCGGCACCACGATGAGCACAATAGAAGCGACAATAAAAAATAAACTGGTAATCCACGGCTTCCAACCCTTCTTTTTCGTCAAAAGCTCATACTTATTCCGGAACAAAACATAGAGTGTCATTGCACCCAAAAATCCCGGAATAAAATACGCCAGTCCCCAGATGGAGAACACGATCAAAAGCAGCAAGACCGAGACCAACAGCACTTGTGCGAGTACACGGTTGGGAATTTGAGGCAGGCGGTGAAGCATACGCATAAGAGTAAAAAAGGGCCAGGCATTTGGGAAAAGGCCGGCACACATGTGGATGCATTCTAAAAAACGTTCCAGAAAGGCTTGCCAAGCGCCGCGAACGGACACTTATTTCCGGAAACAGCGCTTTATTTTCCGGAAAATGTTCATGAATTTTCGCCCAGCGTGATCCACACCGGCGTGTGGTCAGATGTTTTTTCCCAGCTGCGAACGACTTTGTTCACGCCGCCTTTTTGCAGCCTTTTCATCGCCGCTTCGTTGAGCAGGAAGTGGTCGATGCGCAGCCCGGTATCCCGACCAAAAGCATTCCGGAAATAATCCCAGTAGGTGTAGAAAACTTCGTCTGGAAAAAGGTATCGCAAAGCGTCTGTCCAGCCTTGGGAAAGCAGTTTCTGAAAGGCCTCGCGTGTTTCCACCCGAAACAAGGCATCCTGCGTCCAGCGCTCGGGCCGGTACACGTCTTTTTCGGTTGGGATCACGTTGTAATCGCCGGTCAGCACCACGGGTTTTTCAGCCGTGGCCCACTCATTTACCCGTTCGGCAAAGCGTTCCATCCAGCGCAACTTATAATCGTATTTGGGTCCGGGCGCGGGATTGCCGTTGGGCAGATATAAACAGGCAATCGTTACGCCATTGATTTCCGCTGCCAGAAACCGGCTTTGCGCGTCTTCCGGGTCGCCAGGCAAGCCACGGGCGATTTCCCCCGGCGTGCCGATGCGCGAGAGAATGGCCACGCCGTTCCAGCTTTTCTGGCCGTGCCAGAGGCATTCATAACCGGCTTCCCGGAGCGCCGTTTCCGGAAATTTCTCGTCCGGCGTTTTCAGTTCCTGCAGACAGGCCACATCGGGCGCATCTTCCTGAAGCCAGCGCAGCAACACCGGCAGGCGGGCATGAATGCTATTGACGTTGTAAGTAGCGATTTTCATAAGGCTGTAAAAGTGCGGAAAAACAACAGTTTTTCTTTAGAAATCTGTAAGAATCAACGTCTTTTATTATTTTCGCCCTGCTTATGAAAAAACTGCTCCTCGCTTCTGCGGCTTGCCTGCTGCTGGCTGCTTCCTGTTCTAAAGACGACGATAACAACGTAACGCCTACACCGCAGCCTACCAGCGTGAACGGTTATTTTTATATCGATTACGATACTGCCAGAGTGCAGATCGACTCAATGCGCAGCTATTATCTGAATGACAAAGGAGTGCTGGATTCCACCACAACTATTGGTCAATACAGCTGGAGATCGGCTGCCCGGCGCTACGACAGCGGCGACAGCGCCTATGCAATGGTTTTTGCCTGGGGCAAGCTCAAAAGCCTGACTTCCGGCCTTGCAGAAATGAAATTTTCGGAAAGCCTGAATGCAAGATTTTTTTCCAAAAATCAAGCGACCAGCCGCAAAGACAATAAAAATGGCTTTATGGCTTCTTACGGCTTTCGTATGAAGTAAGAAATGTTCCCTTAATGAAAAAAGCCCGTTCTCGAAAAAGAACGGGCTTTTTTGCTGTTTTTTGCTGAACGAATCTGTTTTAGGCTACCCGTTGAAAACGCCTTTCACCTTTTGTGCCAAGGCCTCATCGCTCATCTGCTGCGCCGTATCCAGCGTGGTCTCCACATCCTTGAACTGCGGGGTTTCTTTGAGATAACGCGCGAAGGTTTCCTGCGCCGTGCCGTAGCCGGTGATGTACACTTCTTCAGCGTTTTGCAGGTGCGCGGCGATGTCTTTGAAGAACATGCCTTCGGTACGTTGCTTGTCGTTGTTAAATGTGTTTTCGTTGCTGTTGGGCAGTGTTCCGGGGGCTTTCACATGGGCCAGCACTTTAAAGCCGTCGGCTTCGTGGTTTTTGCTCACGCCCACAACGGTAGCGTGTTTGGTGTCCATCCAGATGCCGAACTGTTTGAATTTTTTATCGAGCATAAAAAGCGGTTTTTTAGAAGAGAAAAGAATAGCCTACACCTTAAAAAAGCTGTGCCGACGCCTCTTTTTTTCCGGAAAACCAGGCATTTAAATGCGCTGGATGCTGGCCCCTAATGCGTTCAGCCGCGCGTCGATCCGTTCGTAGCCGCGGTCAATCTGCTCAATATTCTGGATCACACTCGTGCCTTTGGCCGACAGCGCCGCAATCAGCAAGGCCACGCCCGCCCGAATGTCCGGACTCACCATGTTGATGCCCCGCAACGGCACGCGCCGGTCCAACCCGATTACAACGGCGCGGTGCGGGTCGCAGAGCACAATTTGCGCGCCCATGTCAATGAGTTTATCCACAAAAAACAAGCGACTTTCAAACATCTTTTGGTGGATAAGCACCGTACCCTGCGCCTGGGTGGCCGTTACCAGCACGATGCTGAGCAAATCGGGCGTAAAACCCGGCCACGGGTGGTCATAAACCGTCAGGATAGAGCCGTCAAGAAAAGACCCAATTCGGTAGTGTTCCTGCGCCGGAATGTGGATATCATCGCCGCGCACGTCCAGCTGAATGCCCAGTCGCCCAAAGGTTTCCGGAATATTGCCCAAGTGTTTTACGCCTGCATCTTTGATGGTCAGGTCGCTTTGGGTCATGGCCGCCAGGCCGATAAAAGAGCCCACTTCAATCATGTCGGCCAGCATCCGGTGCTCCGCACCGTGGAGACTTTCCACTCCTTCTACCGTCAGCAGGTTGGAGCCAATGCCGCTGATATGCGCCCCCATCTGGTTGAGCAACCGGCACAGCTGTTGGAGGTACGGCTCGCAGGCGGCATTGTAAATGGTGGTTGTTCCTTCGGCCATTACTGCTGCCATCAGCACATTGGCCGTTCCGGTTACCGATGGTTCGTCCAGGTAAATATGTGCGCCTTTCAACCCGCCTTTCGCATCCAGGGAAAACAGGTTTTTAGTATCATCAAAGTGAAACGAAGCGCCCAGTTTCTCAAAACCCAGGATGTGCGTATCCAGCCGCCGCCGCCCGATTTTATCCCCCCCCGGCTGCGGAATCTGCGCCTTGCCATAGCGGGCCAGCAGGGGGCCTGCCATCATCACCGCGCCGCGCAGTTTGCCGCTTTTTTGCTTGAATTCCGGCGAGGCAAAAAACTCCAGGTCGGGGTCCGTTGCCTGCAAAACCACAGTGCCTTTTTGAGGCCGCAACACCTTTACATTCATGGCCTCCAGCAGGTCGATCAGCAGGTTGACATCGATAATGTCCGGCACATTGTGAAACGTAACAGGCTCGTCGGTCAGCAGGCAGGTACAGAGCACCTGCAAGGCTTCGTTTTTGGCGCCCTGTGGGGTAATGGTTCCGGAAAGCGGCCGCCCGCCAATAATTTCAAAAGCGTTTTCAGTCATAAAATCAAATGCGCAGTGCCAGACGGCACGCCGAAAGGCGAAAATAGGCCCTCTGTTTTTTAAGATTTCGAAAAGAAGCCTTCCGGCACATGATTCGTCTGAGAATAGCCTTGCAAAAGGCTTTTCCCATTCATGAATCCAGCCCGCTTTTTCCGGAAAATCGCCCTCTTTTTACTTCTTTTACCCTTCGCCGTTCCGGCACAGGAGAACGGGAGTTTGAGAGAAATTTCCGGAAAAAATGCGTCGCCCGAAGCTTTGGCTATCTTTCTGCAGGAAACGGGAATTTTAGGCCCTTTGTTCACATTTTCTCCCGCGGACGTCGGCTTTGCCATCGACACCGCCCGCCCAAAAGCCATTTGCTGCGATGCTGTTTTTATGGAAACCCTGCGCAGCCATCTGACTCCAGAACAGTTGGTTTCAGCCACCAAAGCAGCTTCCCGGCGAATGCCCGTTGTATTGGATTCCAACGCCGCCCAGCAGGCCATTCTCTACCAACCTTTCAGTGCCGGAAATCTCGTTTTTGTGTTGGTGGAAAATGGAGCACCGGCCAGCCGTTCCGCTTCGCTGGTTGTTTTAAAAAGTGAAGGGGGAAATTTCACTGTTATAGAAAAATCGCCCTTATGCCGGGCCCGCCAAAGCGCGGTGGACCGTTGCCGGAAATAACCTTTTATTTCCGGAAATCTTCCCCTTCCCGTTGCGATTCAAAATAGGCAATCCACGCTTCCATCGTCGGCGCATCATCCACTGAAAAATCCCCGATACGCGTGCGCCGAAGCGCCGCCAGGTGCGCCCCGCAGCCCAGCGCCTGCCCAAAGTCGTGGGCCAGCGAGCGGATGTAGGTGCCGGTACTGCATGCCACGCGGAAATGCACATCGGCGTCTTCTATCTTCGTGATTTCAAATTCCGAAATCGTTACCGGGCGCGGTTGCAGCTTTGGGTCGCCGCCCTTTCGGGCAATTTCGTACGCCCGTTTTCCATCTTTTTTGATAGCGGAATGTGCCGGTGGCGTTTGCAGGATATCGCCCGTAAAAGGCACCGTTGCTGCCTTGATTTCGGCTTCAGAAAGGTGTGCGTAAGGGTGCGAATTTTCCGGAACCGACTCCAAATCATAGGTTGGCGTCGTGGTGCCCAGGCGAATGATGCCGGTATATTCTTTCGGCTGTTTCTGAAAGGTTTCTATCTTTTTAGTAAATGCACCGGTGCAGCAAATCAACAGGCCGGTAGCCAAGGGGTCCAGCGTTCCGGCATGGCCAATCTTGCCACCTTTGCCCAGCGGGCGGCGCAGGCGGTTCACGGCATCAAAAGACGTCCAGCGATAAGGCTTGTCTACCAAGAGCACCGCACCGGTGCGCAGGGCTTCCATTTCCGGAAATTTCATAGCGCGCGAAGGTAAAGGGCAGGGCGTGGAAGACAGGCTTTTTTGCAACTTTGGCGGCTGGGGATTAGTTTTGAAAGCCCAATTTTAGCTGTTTACAAACCATGCGCACCCGTTTTTTGACCTTTCTTTCCGCCGCTCTTCTCCTGGCCACGGCCTGCAACAAAGACCGCGATAAAGATTTTGTAACGGCTACCGTGCGCGACACCGGCGATTTTAGCGAAAACGGCTGTGGTTTTCTTTTAGACGTGGACGGCGTGGGCGAAAAACGTCCCGATTACCTGATGAGCGCTTTTCAGGAAAACGGTTTGAAGGTAAAAATCAAATACCACGAAACCGGCGTGCTGGATACCTGCGGCAACAAACCGCCTTATCAAACTTACCGCCTCATCGCCATTGATGATATCCGCCGGGATTTGTAGGTGAGATTTTTTTCGCTTTCTGACTTCAGGATTGATCTTCCCAGTCCGGCAGGGAAGGCTGCCATTTTTCTTTTGTGATTTTCCCCCAAAGGCTCCGGCCCTGGTAAAAACCCATTTTTTCCTGCAAGGGAACGTGAATGGGCATCCGGCTGCTTTGGCGGACCAGTTCGCGCCACGCCGCCTTCCGGAAATAATTAAAAAAAGACGCCAGCCACAGCCGCCATTCTTTAAAATTCCAATAGTGAAAAATCCAAGGCGCGGCGCTGTGGACGTTACCCGCTTCGCTAAACGCTACTGAGAACGCGAATTGCTCTACGATGTGCTTTGGATACTGCGGATAAAGGGCGTCTGTTAATTCCAGCGTCCTTTGCAAAATGCGATCTGCATGTCCGGAAAAACCCAACACACCTGCGTTCCACATCTCAGTAGCTTGCGTTACGATTATCCCCAGGCCAGCGCCAATTTTCCGGCTTTCAAAAGCCTTTAAAAGCTTGTTTAGCACGGGCTGTTGGGGCCGGGAAAGACGGCCTTCCGATACGTGCATGAACAAATCGCCCGCAGCCACCCGCTGCAGGAGCGGCAGCGGCGATTGGATAAATTCGGTATCTGTATCCAGGTACAGCAAGGGTCCTTTGTACCGCTTTCGGGCATCCAGCAAAAGCTCAATTTTGAGGCGGTGCACGAAATCGTGCGGCCCACGCCAGGCTTTGATAGTTGCCGCGTCCAACGGGCAGAAGGTAATGGGAAAAGAGATTCCACGATCCACAAACCACTGCGGATTGTCTGTGTAAATCAGGATTGGCGGCGCTTCTTCCGGAGACACCCAGCGGGCCAGCGAAATCAGGCTCCATAAACACTCCCTGAAAACAGCTTCCGGACCATAGGCCTGATAAACAAGGGCAGTCTGATTCATTTACGGAAGCTGTTTTTAAAAAGGTTAAGGGCGTCAGTTGCGCTTGGTTAAGACTCTTAAAGCGATTTTTCTCGCACCGCTGCAATCACCGCCTCACCGGCATCGGTATTGGCGCCGCCCGCTGTTGCAAGGGTTTTATTGCCGCCGCCACCGCCTTTAATCAGCGGCGCTACGGTGGTTTTCATAATTGCCGAAGCATCCAGTCCCTGCGAAACACGCTCCTGTCCCACGGCGATCGCCACCGAAAGTTTGCCGTTGACGACGGCGCAGAGCACCACCACGCCTTTTCCGGAAAGCGCTTTTTCCACATCGGTTGCCAGCTTGCGGAGGCTGTCGGCGGACGAAACTTCTACCATTTTCCCCACAAAATTTCCGGAATCCTGTGCGCCAGCGGCCAGTTCTTTTGCCTGTGCGGCCAAGGCTTTATTTTCTACCGCTTCCAGGGCTTTGCGCAGCGCAGTGGCTTCTTCCTGAAGCGCCTCAATGCTTTTATCCAGTTGCTTTGGATTTTTCAGCAAGGCTTTTGCCGCGTTGTAATCGGCCAGCTGGCCCTGAACATATTGTTCGGCAGCCGCGCCGCTTAGGGCTTCTATCCGGCGAACGCCGGCAGCAACAGCGCCTTCGCTTTTAATCTTAAAAAAGCCCAGCTCGCCCGTTGCGCCCACGTGCGTGCCGCCACACAGCTCTACGCTGTAATCTGCGCCGGTGGTTACCACACGTACTTCATCGGCGTATTTCTCACCGAAGAGCGCCATCGCGCCCAGTTTCAGGGCTTCTTCTTTGGGCATCGTGCAGATTTCTACGGGAATATTCAGGCGGATTTTTTCATTCACGATGCGCTCCACATCCGCAATCTCGTCGTCGGTCAGCTTCGCGAAATGCGAAAAGTCAAAGCGCAGGTATTCATTATTTACCAGCGAGCCTTTTTGCGCCACGTGGGTTCCCAAAACCTGCCGCAGGGCCGCGTGGAGCAGGTGCGTTGCGCTGTGGTGAACGGCAATGGCCTGGCGACGGTCGCCCGTTACCTCGGCGCGCACAGCACCGTTTCCGAAGTCTTCCGGAAGCGCAGCGGTGAGGTGTACAATGAGATCATTTTCCTTTTTGGTGTCAAAAATGGAGATGGTTTCCCCGTTTTGAAGCGTGAGGGTTCCGGTATCGCCCACTTGTCCGCCGCTTTCGGCGTAGAACGGCGTTTCGGCCAGCACGATTTGATAGTGTTCCTTGCCTTTGGCCTTTACTTTCCGGAACCGCAGAATTTGGGTATCGCCGTAGAGGGTTTCGTATCCCGTGAAGACGGGTTTTTCGCCTTCTGCAAGCGTTTGCCAATCGTCGGTTTCCAGAGCGGTGGCGGCGCGGCTGCGGTCTTTTTGTTCTTTCAAAGCCGCTTCAAACGCCGGTTCATCCACCGATAGCCCTTGCTCGGAAAGAATCAGCCGCGTGAGGTCAATGGGGAAACCGTAGGTATCGTAAAGTTCAAAGGCTTCGCGGCCACCGACGATTTTTTCCTGCGATTTTCCGGAAAGTTCTTCCAGTCGCTTCAACCCCTTCTCCAAGGTCCGCAAAAACGCTTCTTCTTCTTCCCGAATCACGCGGGCCACGAAGGCTTCCTGCGCTTTCAATTCCGGAAATACACCTTCAAACTGCGTTGCCAGTTGCGGAACAAGCTGGTGGAGTAAGGGCTGTTTGTAATTCAGATAGGAGAAATAATACCGCACGGCACGGCGCAAAATCCGGCGAATCACGTAGCCCGCACCGGTGTTGGACGGCAGTTGGCCATCGGCAATGGTGAACGAAATCGCGCGGATATGGTCGGCCAGCACACGGAAGGCAATGGCCTCGCGGCTGTCGCTGCCGTCGTAGGTTTTTCCGGAAATTTTCCCCGTTTCGGCGATGGTTCCGCTAAACAGGTCGGTGTCGTAGTTGCTTTGCTTTTGTTGCAGCACGCGCACCAGTCGCTCCAGACCCATGCCGGTGTCTACGTGGCGCTGCGGCAAGGGTTGCAGGGAGCCGTCTTTCATGCGGTTAAACTGCATGAATACGTTGTTCCAGATTTCAATGACCTGCGGGTGGTCGGCGTTCACCAGCGAAGCGCCCGATAAGGCAGCGCGTTCCTCGGGTGTACGGCAGTCCACATGGATTTCGGAGCACGGGCCACACGGGCCGGTATCGCCCATTTCCCAGAAATTGTCTTTTTTATTACCAAACAGAATGCGCTCCTCGGGCACGTATTGCTTCCAGATGTCGTAGGCTTCGGTGTCCTGCGCCAAACCTTCCGCCTCATCGCCGCCAAAAACGGTTACATACAGCTGTTCTTTCGGGATGCCGTACACTTCGGTGAGCAGCTCCCAGCTCCAGGCAAGGGCTTCTTTTTTAAAATAATCGCCAAAGCTCCAGTTGCCCAGCATTTCAAACAAGGTGTGGTGGTAGGTATCCACCCCTACCTCTTCCAGGTCGTTGTGTTTTCCGGAAACGCGCAAACACTTTTGGGTGTCGGCCACGCGCGGCGCAGGCGCCGGACTGTTGCCCAGGAACGCATCTTTAAACGGGTTCATGCCCGCGTTGATGAATAAAAGCGTTGGGTCGTTCTTCACCACCACGGGTGCAGAAGGCACGATAAGATGACCTTTTTCTTTGAAGAAATCTAAAAAAGCAGCGCGGATTTGGTTGGCCGTAAGCATGGGTTATTTTTCGGGGTGCAAAGGTAAGCGGTAGGGATTATGGGTTAGCGCAGGAACCCGGTAGAGACAAGGCATGACTCGTCTTTGCCATAAATAATAGAAACATGAACACGAATTTGGATATAGGAATGATAGGATTTATTTTTGATAACCTAAAGCTATCTTATGCGCTCTCTGTTTCGTACTCTTCCGTTCCTATTTGTATTGCTGATTGCGTTTAGCGGCTTGTGGAGTTGTAAAAAGGAAGCCCCCGGGGTTGCTCCCGGTCAGGATACCACCAAGCCCATTGCACCTGGAGACAGTACAAAGCCGCAGGACAGCACCAAACTTCCGGATACAACCGACAGTACGGCGCACTCCGTTGCCCTTACTGACTCCGAGCGCGTTGCTGGAATGATGCGCAGTCTTGTCGGCAGAAAATTTCGCCTGAGTTATTCCGCTACCCGATACAGAAGTGAAGCCGGCATCAGCAGCAGCAATAATGCCTATAATCGGGAATTTTTCTTTGAAGACACCTTATACGTTCTTGAGAACCGCTACACCGGAGGCGTTTATCTGGATAATAGAAAGGCCTCAAAAGCTTTATTCAATGGGTTGGACAGCGCATTATTCCTTCCCCGGTTTTTTGTAAACACTGCACAGGACAGTTTCGTTGGGCTGATGTGCGGAATCAAACGGGCAACCTGCAGTGTCCCGTTCTGGGAAGCGCACTGGATAAGCAGCCACCGGAGTGATAGCAGTATCGCAGCCGCCGATTTTAGCGACTATCACAACTACTACAATAACAACCCGGACCCTTTGGTGCGTACTGGTTTGGGTTATGAAATCCAATATTATTTCAAAAAGGATTCTATAGTGCTTTTTAAAACGATGTTTTACTTATCCCGCACCGAGGCAGGCGATTTGGTAGAAAAATACGGCGAGTACAATGTGATGTATGGGAAGGGGTTGTAAAGCCTGAGAGGCCGGAGCCAACAACTGATTAAAACTCCTTAAGTACCGACGAGAAATGAGTTGGCAGTAATCATCCTACATTTTGCGGGTCATTGCGAGGAGGAACGACGAAGCAACCTGCACAGTATCCGGTATTTTGTGCAGGTTGCTTCGCTCCGCTCGCAATGACACCCATTTTGTTATCGTCAACTAGGTGTTTGGAAGTACTTAAGGCCTTTTGAAACAGCGTTATTAAAGTACCGCTCAAAACTGTTTAAATCAGAAAAACCGACTTAATGATTACCGACATCAGCCAACTAGACTTTAACCAACGCTACACCTACGCCGATTACCTCACGTGGCGGTTTTCAGAGCGCGTGGAATTGCTGCGCGGGTGGGTGTCAAGGGTGCCTTCGCCCCTGCGATTACACCAAGCTTATTCATGGTATTTATCCACCCAATTAGTGCCTTACTTCCGGAATCACACGTCCCACGTTTATACCGCTCCTTTTGACGTTCGGCTGCCCGATTCGCACAAAAGCACAGCGGATAAAACCATTTACACGGTCGTGCAACCCGACCTCTGCGTGGTGTGCGTTAAAGAAAAACTAGATGACCGTGGCTGCCTCGGTGCGCCCGACTGGATTATTGAAATCATCTCGCCCGGCAACGCTAAAAAAGAAGTGGACACCAAGTTCCGCCTGTATGAAGAAGCCGGTGTGCGGGAGTACTGGATGCTGAACATGGACGCCCAAAACGTAATCGTCTGCGACCTCACACCTGAAGGCTACGATATCCGCCGTATCTATCCCGACGACGCAGTGGTTCCGGTAGGTATTTTTGAGGGATTAGAAATTGATTTAAAAGCTGTTTTCCGGGAAGACTAAGAAAACCTTCCCACCCCACGCGGCTATCTTGTGTCATGATTTCCTTTTTCCGGAAAAACGCGCTCTTGTTGGGCCTGCCGGTTGCCCTGCTGCTGAGCGCAGGGCTTTTCCACAGCCGGGCACCGCGAACACAAAGCGATTTAGTGGTTTTAGAGCACCTGACGAATAAAATAAAAAGCGCTTTCCCTGCCGGTAGCCCCCGAAAAATAATCATACGCGGTTTGTCGCCGGACTATGCTATCTGGACACGCTACCTGGCCGCTCCCCAGCCGGTATCAGTCCTGCCGCCCGCGCCCGGCGATACGGTTCTGGTAGTGGAACGCCGCGACCAGACGCCAACCGTCGCCTCAACACGCGTTTGGCAAGTCGCGCAGGATTCTTTCCGGGTGGCGCTGGAAATTTGGCCTTAAAAATAGTTCCGGAAAATCATGCACCGGTTCACCGCCCTGCTGCTCGCCTTTGGCATTGGACTGCCCCTTCTTTCCGGGATTTATTTTACCGGTCTGGTAGCAGGCTGGCCCTTTGAAATCTGTATCGGGATACTCCTTCTGACCCTAAGCGGCTTGCTACTGGACCTTCGCCGCCTGTGGCTTGCCGACAATCAGCCTATACCAAGCCCAGGGGTAACGCGCGCTGCCCTTCTTTTCCTGCTGTTGGCGGCGGTGGGCTGCGGCTTGCGCGCCCGCGCTTATGGCGACTGGGACGCCGCCCTGATCTGGAACCTGCACGCCCGCTACCTGACGACGCCCGATTGGAAACGCATCTTCCAGCCCGGCATTTCCGGAAACAATGCCTACCCTTTTGGCTTGCCGGGCGCAGTGGCCTTTGGCTGGCGGCTTTGGGGAAGCTTCACGCCGGTGGTTCCTTTCCTGATTGCGCTGCTGCCAACGCTTTCCATTCCGGTTGTAGTGTTGCTGCAAACGGGCATACCAACCCTCAAACGCCTGCTGCTCATCGGTCTTTCCTTTCTCACCTACCGCTATTACTTCGCGCTGGGCCTCACGCAGTACGCCGACATCCAGATTGCGGCCTTGCTGCTGCTGCTTTTTGTGGTGGCCGACCGGCTGCGCCAAACGGGCATCAAAGGCTATTGGATGGTGATGGGCCTGCTCTGCGGCGCGCTGGCCTGGACCAAAGTAGAGGGCGCATTGCTGGCCGGCTGGTTCCTGCTTTTCCACCTGTTTTATTTCCCCAAATCGCTGGCCGGATTGGGAAAACTGCTGGCAGGCATCAGCCCGTTTGCCTTTTTCTGGATTTTATTTAAAGCACAGGGCGCGCCGCCTTCGCCGCTTTGGATTTCGCCAAGCATCATCTTAGAGCACGCCACCGATGGCCAACGGATGCAGCACGTCGGGCACTACTTCCTGCAAGTGGTTTTGGCAGAACATTTCCGGCTTCTGGTGCTGTTGGCCTTGCTGTTTGGATGGCGACCCAAAGGCTTTTCGCCGGGTGGATGGTTCTTTTTTGCAGCAATGGCAAGCTACTTTCTTATTTACTGGCTGCTGGTTACCACCGCGCTGGACTGGAACATTTTCACTTCACTGCCGCGCCTTTTGCTGCAACTCTACCCGTCTTTGGTCTTCCTTACGGCCAGGGCTATCGGGCCACCGGCTTCACCCACCAATCATCGGTTTGCGGGGTCTGCCCAATCGGGAAGGGATGGCTGTGGCCGGTAGGGCCAAAGCCGCGTTTCCGGTAAAAAGCCTGCGCGCGGTAGTTGTGTTCCCACACGCCAAGCCACAATGTATCCGCGCCGCCATTGATAGCTGCTGCCTCATACGCGTCCATCAACAGGTGCGAAAGGCCGGTGCCGTAATAGTCTTTCAAAACATACAGCCGTTGCAATTCCACGGCATTTTTTCCTTTATAATCAAATGGCGGGGCATCGGCTTTCCACTGCGCGTAACCGGCTATCTGCCCCTGTTCATCGCTTCCCAAAAGGATAAACACACTTTCGTCTTCCAATAATTGCCGGAAGGCCGCCTCGTTGTAGGTTTCCCGCAGGTAGCCTTCCATATCGGCAGCCGTGCAGGTGCCGGTAAAGGTCTCTTCAAACGAATCGGCGGCCAGGCGGGAGAGGGCCGCAGCATCTTCAAGACCGGCACGGCGCAGGGTGAATTTCATAGCAGGGCGAAAGTAGCGCAGGGCGGCGGCTATCTTTATCCCCCAAAAATCGTTTCTCCGCTGGTGGCAAAAATTGTGATTCTGGGCACCGCCCACCCGTTGCGCGGTGGCCTTTCAGCCTTCAACCAACGCATGGCCGAGGCCTTGCAGGCCGAGGGC
>JAEWBT010000023.1 GCA_023391015.1 Bacteroidota bacterium | reverse complement strand
TTTTGTCATTCCCGAAGGGAATCTGCGCAGATTCCCTTCGGGAATGACAAAAGACAATCTGCTTTTTCAGAAAGCAATTTATTTAGGAGACCGCTTCAAGTCTATCGGGTCACCTTCCGAGGGCTCTTCAAGTCGCGGACATCACCCAAAATCCGGAGATTGGTGCGGCCCATTTTCCAGGCATTTTTAACGCTCCACCACAGGCTTTTTTGGAGCTCGCGCGGCACCACGCCTTGCCGGGGCGTAATAAAATGGTTGTAGGCCAGGTACAGCACCGCAGCCCGGAAAGCGGTGACGGCAATGGTTTTGCCTACGGCTTTTTTCTGTTTTTGCTCGGTCTTCACTATATTTCAGTTCTCACAGAATCCTTTTGCAAAGGTTATGCCGGGACGCATCCTATTTCTTTTTGCCTTGCTGTTGGGAGCCCAATCTGCCGGCGCGGCTGATACCCTTCGGCTCTATTTCCCGACCGGCGTTTCGCAGTTGCAGCGGCAAAGCATCAAAACGCTGGATTCGGCGCTTTACTACGATTTTTTTACGCCGGATTCGGCGTTGGAGATTTTGGGGTACGCAGATTTCGTGGGCAGCGCTGCATCCAACCAAACACTTTCTGCCGCACGGGCAGAAGCGGTTAAATCCTACCTCCTGCAAAACGGTTTTGCAGCTGCGCGTATGATTCAGACAACAGCCAAGGGTGAGTTGCCAGCCGGTACCAAAGAACCACCCAACGGCATTGCAACACACCGACGGGTAGATATAATTATAGGCGGAACAACGGCCCGTGAAGCGCTGTCCAATCGTTCAGTTGCATTTAATCCGGAAAGAGCAATGCCTTTCAGCCCATCCCAAAAAACGCTTTCGACCAACGATTTTGAAATTCCGGAAATTCTGGACCAAACACCGGTCGGAAGCAGTTTCCAGCTCTCCAGGCTCTTTTTCCCGGCAGGTCAACATGTAATGTATTCAAGTTCGCAGGTCGAATTGGATGGGCTCGTAGAAGCACTGAAAACGCTTCCTAAAATCAAAGTGCGGGTGGAGGGTCATGTGTGCTGCATCGACACTAACATGGTGCGCGACGCCCTCGATGAACAAACCCGCGAGTACCAACTTTCCGGAAATCGCGCCCGCTATGTAGCGCAATATCTGGTTAGAAGCGGCATTGCCGCCGACCGCATTTCGCATAAGGGCTTTGGCAAACGCCACGCGCTTGTTTACTACGAAAGCACGCCTGAAGAAGCCGCTGCCAACCGCCGCGTAGAAATCCGGATTTTAGAGAAATGAGGGGCGCTTCGCTGTTGGAGCGAAGCGTTGGAACTTCGTGTTGGAGCCCTTCGGGCGTTGGATAATGTTGGAACCTCGCGTTGCGAATTATGCAGTTTAAAGCGTAAAAAATTCCGGAAATACAGCTCCAAAAATGGGCGTTGATTTTTGGAATTTGGTTCTCCATCTTTGGAGTTTACATCTCTTCGCTCTTTTGTCTATCGTCTTTTGTCTCCAAACGCGGCACGGATTTTTTCCACCGATAAAATCTAAACACCGCAACCTATGAACAGCCCCGATAAAAGCAAAGCAACGCAAGACAATGATTTTCCCGGCTACCCGCACTACCCGGCTTCAGAAGACATTACCAGCAAAAATGCCGGTTTTGAAAAAGTGCGCGATGGCCGCGCCAATGGCGAGGAAGCCACACCACGACCCGAGGTACAAGCCGGAAATCCGGTGCTGGTAGAAGGCGAAACCGAAGAAAAACCTTCTGCCGTGCCGGAAGCGCCTGTGGACGGAGACATGGACGCAGAAGTAACCGAAGACGAGAAAATGGTGCTCGACGATGCCGAACGCGGCATTGACCGCAGCGACGACGAAATGGCCCCGCTACGCGCCCACCTGGACGAGACCGACGCCGATGGCGACCCGCTGAACGAAGCCGCAGGACGCGAAGGTTTTATTGGCGACGACCTGGTGGTTCCCGGCTCCGAAGCCGACGACGCGAATGAAAACATCGGCGAAGAAGACGAGGAAAACAATTATTACAGCCTCGACGACAACAACGACCGCCGCCCGGAAGACAACTCGCAGGCCGTTTAAGCATCTTTTAAATCCAAAAAATCCGCAGCTTTTTATGCAAAAGGCTGCGGATTTTTTATTTCCAACAAAGATGGCAATAGAATTTCCGGAAATTTTATTAAAAAGCAGCCGTCAAATGCAGGTTTAAATACTTGAGGCATGGTTCAGCATCACCGGATATTTTTGCTGCTCACGCTCTCTTTACTTAACCGCTTTGCGCACGATTTTTAAAACGTTTTTCCGGCTGCTTTTCTGGGCTTTCGGCTTGTCTTTGGTGTATTTAGTAGCTTTAAAATGGATCATGCCGCCTACAACGCTTACGCAAATCGGTGCCCGGATAGCGGGCAAAACGGTGGTTTATAAACCGGTTTCTTACGCAGATATTTCTCCGGCCATGAAGCTGGCAATCATCGCTGCCGAAGACCAACTTTTTCCGGCTCACAAAGGATTTGACTGGAAAGCGGTGGAGGAAAGCTTAAAGGGCGAGCGAGCAGGCAAATCTGGCACTCGCTCTATTGGCGCAGCTGCCTCTACCATCAGCCAGCAAACCGCGAAAAACGTATTTCTCTGGCAGGGAAAAGGCTGGAGCCGGTATGTGCGCAAGGTTTTGGAAATCCCTTACACCTGGCTGATCGAAAAAATATGGGGCAAAAAGCGCATTCTTGCAATCTACCTGAATGTGGCCCAAACCGGCGATGGGCTTTACGGTGTAGAAGCCGCAGCAGACACTTATTTCGATAAAAATGCCGGAAATTTAAGCAAAGGCGAAGCTGCGCAAATCGCGGCCGCCCTGCCCAATCCGGTAGTCTATACCGTAAAGCCGCAAAGCAGTTATGTCCGCCGGAAATCCAAATGGATTTTGGCCCAAATGGCTAACCTGGATGGTTACCCGGAAATCCAAAAACTAACGACCAACTAAAAACACTGAAAACCCCTGTGTGTAACCCGGGAAGCTCGCTTGTTACGCGACGGGCTCCAGCGGCTGTACGCTAAAGCTGTCGCACAGGGAACGATGGGCCTGGCTCAATACCTGAGCGCTTTGGCTACAGACCAATTGCACCTGCATTTTGGCTTGCAATGCCATGTGATCCACGATAAGTGGGTCGATGTCGTAAAAGGTTTTGAGGCTGCTTTTGACAAGGTTGAAAAGAGTAGGCGTGAACATGGCAATCGGGGTTTGAAAGGTCTTATAAATCGGGTTACGCCTAGCAGAAATAAAAGGTCGTGCCAACCTATACAAAGCCCCTGTTTACAAGGGTTTGGGGGCATTTTAGACTTCTAAACCCGCGCTCAAAACCAACTAAAATTTCCGGAAATCCGGGGAATGTTCCGCACTTTTTTGGGGAATCTTGGAGGGCTTTCTAAGAGCGTCGGCATTTCCGGAAAACCCACCCTATTTCCGGAAAATTCCTTTTTTTCTATACCCCTGACAAACCAAAAAAGCCGCCTCACAAGGAGACGGCTTTGAATCATAAATCTATTTTGCTTTTTAGGCGTGGCCTTCAGCAGCATCCGGCTCCTGAGGCGTTTCCGGTGTTTCGGTAGCGTTCTCAGTATCGGCAGCCGCAGTCTCCGGAGCCGGTGTTTCTTCAGCAGCGACAGCGGTATTTTCAGTAGCAGCTTCTTCGACCGGCGCAGCAGCAGGTGTAGTGGTTGCTTCCGGCGTTGCTTTGGTAGCGGCAGCACCACCCCGACGGCTCCGACGGGTTTTCTTCGCAGCAGCTTCGTTGTTGTCTTTGGTGTAGATTTCGTTGAAGTCCACCAGCTCAATCATGGCCATTTCAGCGGCATCGCCCATCCGGATGGGCAACTTGATGATGCGGGTATAACCACCGGGACGCGCAGCAATTTTATCACCAATCACGGTAAACAGCTCCGTAACGGCGCTTTTGTTTTGCAGATGGCTGAAAACCAGACGACGGTTGTGGGTGCTGTCGGTTTTAGCGCGGTTGATAATCGGCTCAGCGTACACACGCAGCGCTTTGGCTTTGGCCAGCGTAGTGGTGATGCGCTTGTGTTCGATGAGTTGAGCAGTGAGGTTGCTCATAAGGGCGCGGCGGTGCGAGGCAGTGCGGCCCAGGTTGTTGAGTTTGTCTCCGTGACGCATGACGATGGGTAGTTTAACGCTGCAACCGTGTCAAGGAATTGCAGCGGTGATAAATAGCTCAATGTGCAAATGGCTCAATAGCTCAATGCGGAAATAGCTTTTGGAAAAGTGGAGGAATACCTCCCTATTCATTAAGCTATTGAGTCATTGAGAAATTGAGCCATTAAAAATTAGTCTTCTTTGGGAGCAATGCGGCTGATGTCCATGCCGAAGCCGAGGCCGCGATCGTTGAGCACCTGCTCGATTTCGGAAAGGCTTTTCTGGCCAAAATTCCGGAATTTCATCAATTCGTCCTGCGTGTACTGCACCAGCTCGCTGAGGGAATGAATCTTAGCAGCTTTAAGGCAGTTGAATGCGCGAACGCTCAGTTCGAGGTCTTCCAGCGGTGTGGACAGCATCTTGCGCTGTTGCAGGCTTTCTTCGTCGAGCGCCACTTCTTTTTCCTCTCCCCGACGGCTTTCCATAGAAATGTTTTCGTCGGTGATAATCATCAGGTGCTGGATGAGGATGCGGCTTGCTTCCTTCACGGCTTCTTCCGGGTGGATGGTGCCGTCGGTAGTTACTTCCATCATCAGCTTTTCAAAGTCGGTGCGCTGCTCTACCCGTGTGGCTTCCACGCTGTACTTCACGTTTTTAATCGGCGTGTAGATCGAGTCAATGGCAATCACACCAATCGGGTATGCATCGTTGCGGTTCTCGTCAGACGGAACATAACCGCGGCCTTTACCAATGTAAAGTTCAATTTGAATTTTGGCGGAAGGATCCAGGTGGCAGATCACCAGCTCCGGGTTCATCACTTCAAATTCCGGCAATTTCTCGCCAATCATGCCAGCTGTCAGGGCTTCGCTGCCCGTTACATAAAGCTCTACGCGGGCATCTTCAAACGTGCGGCCTTCGCCGGTATATTTAAAGCGTACCTGCTTGAGGTTCAGGATAATTTCGGTTACGTCTTCGATGGCACCGGGGATGGTGTCGAACTCGTGGTTTACGCCTTCGATTTTCATCGCGGTAATCGCATAGCCTTCGAGGGAAGACAGCAGTACGCGGCGCAGGGCGTTGCCAATCGTTACGCCGTAGCCAGGCTCCAGCGGACGGAATTCAAAGTGCGCTTCAAAGTCGGTTACTTTGGAAAGCGTAATCTTGTCGGGTTTCTGAAATTGTAACAGGGCCATAATTGGATGTTTTTGAGAAATTGCGGAGCCGGGTTAAACGGTTGATTCAGCGCGCACACTCCGGTTGGCGAACGGCTCGGGATCCGGGCCGGATTCTTGCGACTGACGTTTGCTTTTTTAAGGAAAAAGAAATGTTGGGCTTTCCCTTTTTGGGAAAGCCCAACAAAAAGAGATTACTTCGAGTACAACTCCACGATGAGTTGTTCCTTGATGTTTTCCGGAACATTTTCGCGCTCAGGATAAGCCAGGAAAGTACCTTTCATTTCCTTTTCGTTAGCGTCGATCCAGGAAATTTTCGGGTTTTTAGCGCGCAGCGTAGAGGTAATGTCGGTGTTGGCGCGGCTTTTCGGCTTCAGCTCCACTACGTCGCCCGGCTTCAGGCGGTAAGACGGGATGTTCACGATTTCACCGTTCACCATGATGTGCTTGTGGCTCACCATCTGGCGGGAAGCGGGACGCGTCGGGGCCATGCCCATGCGGTACACCACGTTGTCGAGGCGGCTTTCCAGCAGCTTGATGAGGTTTTCACCACTCGCACCTTTCATGCGGTTGGCTTCTACATAAGTGTTGCGGAATTGCTTTTCCAGCATACCATAGGTGTACTTCGCTTTTTGCTTTTCGCGCAGCTGAATGTTGTACTCCGAAAGGCTCTTGCGCTTTTTAGAGTTGCCGTGCTGTCCTGGAGGAAACGCGTTCTTGTCCAGGTTTTTGCCCGATCCGAGGATGGGCTCGCCGAACTTGCGGCAGATTCTGTTTTTAGGGCCGGTATAACGTGCCATAAGGAAGAATAAAAAGGTGCGATTTGAAAAATAAAGCCTTCCGTCTCGTGTAAATCGCGAAAGCAGATCCGGAAGACATGTTTTATGTGTCATGTTTCATGCGGGTATATGACACATGAAACATAAAACATGACACATGAATTATACGCGGCGCTTTTTAGGCGGGCGGCAGCCGTTGTGCGGCATAGGGGTAATATCGTTGATCGAGTTGATCTCGAAGCCTACTTGTCCGAGGGAGCGGATGGCACCTTCGCGGCCCGAACCCGGACCTTTTACATACACGTCGAGACGCTTTACACCTGCGTCGAGGGCTACTTTACCACTGTCGGCAGCGGCAGTTTGTGC
>JAEWBT010000084.1 GCA_023391015.1 Bacteroidota bacterium | reverse complement strand
GGCGTCTGGGCGGAGAGAGAGGGATTCGAACCCCCGGTACCGTTGCGAGTACTTCGCATTTCGAGTGCGACCCGTTCGACCTCTCCGGCATCTCTCCATAAATAGGAAAATCCCGGAAATTTCCGGGATTTTAAAAGAGCGGAGAGAGAGGGATTCGAACCCCCGGACCTGTTACAGTCAACGGTTTTCAAGACCGCCGCATTCGACCGCTCTGCCATCTCTCCGCGGCAAAAGTAAGGAAAGGAAACGCATTCCGGAAAGCAGGTTTAAAGATTTTTTTAGAGCCTATTTCAAACCAACTCCAACAACGATTCGTTTATAAAACATGAACTTTCGCCCCAAAGCTTCCACTTTGACCCGTACCTTCCGCACCGCATTTCCGGCCTTATTGCTTTCCTGCGGCTTTTTCCTCACCGGCTGTGCCCAAACTCCCGAAAAACCATTCTCGCAGTCCAAGTCGTTTCAAACCATGAGTGATTCCAAACCTGCCCAGACAGCCTCTGTTGACACCGCTACTTTTGGCGCAGGCTGTTTTTGGTGTACCGAAGCCCAGTTTCAGCAATTGAAGGGCGTACTCACCGTGGAAAGCGGTTACATGGGTGGCAAAACCGCGAATCCGACTTACAAACAGGTTTCCACCGGCAACACTGGCCATGCAGAGGTAATCCGGGTCACTTTTGACCCTTCTGTGCTGAGCTATGACGAACTGCTGGCCGCTTTCTGGCAAAGCCACGATCCGACAACGCTCAACCGCCAGGGTGCGGATGTGGGCACGCAGTATCGCTCCGCAATTTTCTACTATACGCCAGAACAAAAAGAAAAAGCCGAAAAATACAAAGCGGAGCTTACAGCTGAAAACGCTTTTGGTGGCCCGGTTGTAACGGAGATTGTTCCGGAAAGCCCTTTCTATGTGGCCGAAGATTACCATCAGAATTATTACAACGAAAATGGCAATCAGCCCTACTGTCAGATGGTGGTGCGGCCCAAGTTGGAGAAGTTTAAAAAAGTGTTTGCGGATAAGTTGAAGTAAGGGTTTTTGGAATCCAAATTCCGAACTCCAGAACTCAAAATCCAGAAACCAAAGATCAAAATCCGGAAATCAGAATCCAAAACCTATAGTGGATTTCAACTCTTTAAAAACCGGCTTTTTCCGGAAAATAAAAAATCCCTAACCAAAAAGGTTAGGGATTTTTCGTGTGCGGCAGAGGAGATTCGAACTCCCACGCCCGTTACAGGCGCTACCACCTCAAAGTAGTGCGTCTACCAGTTTCGCCACCGCCGCAGCCTTAGGTAGGAAATTTTTCCCCGAAGGGAGCGCAAAGGTAAACGGATTTCCGGAAAATCCAAACACTTTTTAGCTTACCGCCAAATCTGAATCCGGAAGGTCGTGCCCTTGCTTTCAGAGGATTCTTTTACTTTCAAAAGTCCGTTGTGGTAATTGTCGATAATGCGCTTGGAAAGCGAAAGACCCAGCCCCCACCCGCGCTTCTTGGTGGAAAAGCCGGGTTTAAAAACCTTGTTGATGTTTTTGGGGTGAATGCCCTTACCACTGTCGGTAACATCGATGACTACGTAGGTTGGCTGTTCTTTGAGCGTTACCCCAATGCGCCCGGAACCGTTCATCGCGTCGAGGGCGTTGCGCATCAGGTTTTCCAACACCCAATCGAAAAGCGGTCCGTTAATGGCAAGCAGCACCGGCTGCGGGGGCGGCGTATAGGCAATCTCCACTTTTTCCGGTGCGCGTTTGCGCATGTATTCCACCATATTTTGGATGCGCAGCGCCACGTCTTCTTCTTCCAAAACCGGCGTGCTGCCCACCTTACTAAACCGGTCGGCCACCAGCCGCAGCCGCTCCAGGTCTTTACGCATTTCAGCCACCACTTCGCTGTCCGGATTTTCCAGTGCCTGAAGTTCCACCCAGCCTTCAAGACTTGTGAGCGGGGTGCCCAATTGATGTGCCGTTTCTTTGGAAAGGCCTACCCAGACCTGGTTTTGCAAGGACCGGTGGGCCGTGGTGAGGGCATATACCAAGACGCCAAAGAACAGCAATAAAATTAAGAGCTGCACGTAGGGGAAGCGCCGCAACTCAGTTAAAAAAACGGATTCCCCATAATAGATATAGTTTACGTCGCTGCCAAAATCAATTACAATAGGCGGGTGCACTTTCCGGAATTCGGTTATTTTCCGTCGCAGAAAAAAAGCCCGGTTGCGGACCCGTGAGGTGTCCAGATTTTGAACATGCAGCACTTTGTTATGCGCGTCGGTTTGAATGACCGGGATGCTGTGGTTTTTGCCGGTGTAGGAAAGCGCGAATGTGACATCCTGATCAGATTCTGAAGTGGTCAGCGTTTGGATGGCTTCCGCCCAACTTTCTACATCCTGCCGTTCTTGGGCGGCCAGTTTTCCGGCAAGGGTACTGGTATATTGCAGGGTAGCACCACTAATAAGCAGGGCCAGTAACGCCAGAAACACTTTCCAGTTCAGGTAACGGTTCATACTTTAGAATCGGAAAGGTAGAAATATTGGACAATTTCGCGCCAAAGCCTACTTTTGCCCCCACCCAATACCTTCTTGCTCTGCTCTGTTATGGCTGATATTCATACACATACCGAATACCTGGAACTGGAAAACCGCGCTGATCTGGATCTGACCAAAACATCCAAGTCCCGCTTTCTTTTTCTGCTGGGATTTTTCAGCCTTTTCTTGTTTTTCTGGGCGTGCTGCGGAACCCTTTACACCTATAGCTACAAAAGCAATCAGGATGTAAAAGTGCCGGAAAGCGCTACCTATGATCCCAAATACCGCGTAGACTAATCCGCAGCATTAACGCGGTTTTTTTGTGCTGAAGGCAACCAAGGACACCGCCGTTGTCATCCTGAGCTACAACGGCAAAAACTGGCACGAAAAGTTTTTGCCCGGCATCCTCGCCGAGGCAGCTTCGGGTTATGAAGTCATTGTGGTGGACAATGCTTCTACCGACGATACGGCTGCGTATCTGGCGACTCATTTTCCGCAGGTTCGCACCGTATCCATCGCCATAAACCGGGGATTTGCCGCTGGTTATGCCGAAGGATTAAAGCAGATAGACGCCCGCTATTATGTGCTGCTGAGTGCCGATTTTGAAGTAACGCCCGGCTGGTTTCCGCCCCTTTTAGCTGCTTTCGAAAGCCACCCTACCCTGGCGGCAGCCCAACCCAAAATCCGGTATTGGCGCGAGCGCCAGATGTTTGAATACGCGGGTGCAGCAGGTGGCTATATGGATACCCTCGGCTATCTTTTTTGCCGGGGCAGAATGTTTGACACCCTGGAGGCCGATACCGGACAATACAACGACAACGTAGAAACCTTCTGGGCTTCGGGCGGCTGCCTGATGGTGCGGGCAGAACTCTACCATACTGCCGGCGGACTGGATCCGGAACTCTATGCCCACATGGAGGAAGTGGACCTGTGCTGGCGCTTGCGCCGGATGGGCTACACAGTAGGCGCGATTGGCGGCAGTACGGTTTTTCACGTCGGCGGCTCGGTGATTTCGTATGGCTCCCCGCAGAAGTTGTACTATAATTTCCGGAATAATCTATTGCTGCTGCTCAAAAATGAACCGACGGGCCGGCTGCTTTGGCTGCTTCCAGCACGCCTTTTGCTGGATGGCGTGGCAGCGCTGAAGTCTCTAATTTCCGGAAAACCCAAAGAAGTAGGCGTTATTTTCCGGGCGCACATGGGTTTCTACCGGATGGCCGGTTATACGATTCGTCAAAGAAAGGCTTTTATCCAGCGCCACGGAAAGGTTTGGGCCGCAGGTGCCCGCTATCCCGGAGCGGTTATCTGGCAATATTTTTCCAAAGGCATCAAAACGTTTTCACAGTTGGGATGGAGTCCCAAAAGTCTCTAAAGGACTTTTAGAAATAGGGGTAAAACGTCTTTAAGCCGTCTTTAAGGTAAGATACCATCGTAACCCTTCTATGAATTTCTTTGCCGCTCAACTCATTTACCGCAATGCCGCTTCCGGCAGCAAAGAGCAATATGTCATTGAGTTACGGATGATTCATGCCGAGAATGAGGCCGCCGCCATCAGCGAAGCCCATCGAATCGGAGCGCTTCCGACCCACAAAACGCAAGCCTCGCGTCATTTTATCGGCGTCAAGTCAATTGAAAAAATTGCCCTCGATAACGGAACCGTTCTTTTCCGGGAATTACGGGAATTCCGGTTTGAATCCGTGCCCTGTTAAAACCATGATTCCCCAAGGTCGTTCTTTTTCAAGCGCAGCTTTAAAAGCTGCGCTTTTTTGTCTGCCAACAAACGTCCCTATCAGAAATGGAAATCTCCTAATAGCAGCAATCGCATCCAGATGATTGAACTCAAGAAATAATGCTTTTTTCATTCCGGAAATTTCCGGAAAAGAATGACTGAAAACGACCGGCAGTGCTTTCCTTTAAACGGAAAGGCTGCTGGTCGTTTTGGCGCTAAAATATCCTAAAAAGCACTTGCTGGCGCGTTTTTATATACCTTTCTTTTTAGCAAAATGTGCGGCCCATGTCCCAAAAATTACTTTCCTTTCTTTGTTTTTTCACCCTCGCAACGCCGCTCGCGGCCCTGGCGCAGCAACCGGTGGGCTCGCCTGCGCGCAACCGGTCGGTTTCCGGCACCAACCCGAATACCAGCAATCCGTTTGCAGCGCAGCAAAGCAGCCCCACCACCATTGGAAGCACCGGCGTTGGAACGGCCAATCTGATTTCGCCTTCCGATCAGAACAACCGTTTCCGGGCCAGCGGCTGGTCCAACGGAACCACCGTCAACTCGAACGCTTATTTCTACTGGACGGTGCAGCCAGGTGTGGGCCATACCTTTCCAGCCGGCAACCTCCAGTTTACGTTGTTCCGAAACGAAGCCGGCCCGCAGGAATACGTGGTTCGCTCCAGCCTTGATAGCTTTGCTTCGGACGTGAGCCGCGGGCAGATTTCCGGAAATTCGGCCCGTATTTCCATTCCTTTTAACCTGCCTGAGGGCTTGCAAATGGCTGCTGATTCGCCGGTGGTTTTTCGCCTGTATGCCTACAATGCCCGGGCCGATTTTGGCACCCTCACGCTCAGCGATCTGGGCTATGCCGGTGCGGTGCTGCCGGTTTCGGGCGAGCTGAATGACTTTACCGGAACGGGCAACGAAAACGGCGCAGTGCTAACCTGGAAAACGGCTTATGAAAATGGCCTTTCCCGCTACGAAATTGAGCGCAGCGCCGACGGAAAGATTTTTGAACTGATTGGCTCGATGCCCATTCGCAATGAAGCCGTCAATTTCTATCGTTATGAAGATTTAAAACCGTATCGCACCCGTAACTTCTACCGCTTGGCCGTGGTGGATATTTCCGGAAAACGCAACACCAGCCGTGCGGTTTTGGTAAGCGGTACGCCTATCACCGCCATCGAAGGGCCGCTAACGGCTACGCCCAACCCGTTAACCGGCTCCGAGCTGACGGTAAATCACCCTGCTGCGTCTCCCAACGCGTTGCTGAAAATTACCGATATGGAAGGACAGGAAATCTACGCCGCCGCTGTGGAAGAAGGCACGATTGTGACCACCATTCAAAACCTGGCGCTGCGCCAGGGCCGCTACTACCTGACCCTCGAAAACGGCAATCAGCGCTACTCTACTACACTGGTTAAATAACTAAAAAACGATTTTTCCGGAAACGCGTTCCCCGATTTTTTTATGAAGCAAAGCAGGGCTACTTCCAGGCGTATCACAGCGGCCAGACTCACCAGGATCCAACACGATCCGGAAGCGGCGGCGGCGGCGGCCGATCTGGTTTATTACACCGACGACCAACCCGGCATCCACCGGCAAAAAAGCGGCAAAGATTTCCGGTATTTCCGGGGCAAAAAAGAAATTTCCGGAAAGGATACCCTCGATCGCATCCATAAACTGGTGATTCCACCGGCTTGGGAAAATGTATGGATTTGCCCTGATGCCGCCGGTCATTTGCAGGCCACCGGAACAGACGCGCGGGGCCGAAAGCAGTACCGCTATCATTCGCGCTGGAATGCGCTGCGCAACAGCACCAAATTTCACCACTTATTGCAGTTTGGAACGGCGCTCCCCCGGATTCGGGCACGGGTGCAGAAAGACCTTTCCCTTTCCGGAATGCCCAAAGAAAAGCTACTGGCTGCACTGGTGGAAATTATGCAGCTCACCGGCATCCGGGTGGGCAACGAAGCCTACGAAAAAATCTATGGCTCTTTCGGACTGACTACCTTGAAAAACAAGCATGTAGAACGCACCGGCACTCGCCTGACGTTTTCTTTTAAAGGCAAAAAAGGCGTGTACCAAAACGTGCAGCTGCGCTCCCGCCGCCTTTCCGGAATCATCCGGAAATGTCTGGAAATTCCCGGAAAAGAACTATTTCAATACCTGGACGACGATGGCGTGCGCCACAGCATTGATTCGGGTGCGCTAAACGCCTATATCCGCGAAGCCGGTGGCGGCCATTTTACGGCTAAAGACTTCCGGACGTGGCAGGGTACCCTTCAGGCACTGGCAACTTTCCGGGAACTGGGCTGCTGCGAAGACGAAAAAGAAGTGAAACGCCGCGTGAACGCTATGCTACAAACAGTGGCCGAGAAGCTGGGCAATACGGCCACTGTTTGCCGCAAATATTATGTTCACCCACAACTCATCGACCTCTACAGCAACGGTAAATTAAAAACTTATCTAACAACGCCCCCGGAAGAATCCGATATCGATAATGGGCTTTCGGCAGATGAAAGGTTGCTGCTCAAAATCCTGCAAAGCACTGCAAAAGCTGTTGTACTGGAAGATTAAAAAAGGGCTTTTACTTCCCCAGTTGCGGCTTTTTTAGCGCGGCACATACACTAGCACTTTATCTTCAAAAGCTTCCTCGTCAAAGACTTTTGGAAGCGGCAGAACGCGGGGTTTGACGCCGCTTTCGGCAAACTCCTGCGCCAGGTCGCCGCCTTTGAGGCAAATCAATCCGTTGCCGTATTCGGCACTGTTGCGGCCTACTTTCAGGTGGGGTTTTGCCCAGCGCCAAAGCGTGCCCAAAGGCGCTACGGCGCGCGAAACCACAAAGTCAAAGGATGGCTGTTTCAGGTCTTCGACGCGGGTGTGAAACGCTTTGACGTTCTGAAGCCCGACCGCTTCGGCCACTGCTTCTACCACTTTTATTTTCTTGCCAATACTATCGGCCAGCACAAATTGTACTTCCGGAAAAAAGATGGCCAGCGGGATGCCCGGAAAGCCGCCGCCGGTGCCGATATCGAGCACGCGCGCACCGGGGTTAAAAGTGCAAACGGCTGCGATGGCCAGCGAATGCAGCACGTGGCGTTCGTAAAAATTAGCAATATCCTTCCGGGAAATAACGTTGATCTTCTCGTTCCATTCGGCATAGAGCGGTCCGAGAGCTGCAAACTGTTCTTTTTGTTGCGGGGTAAAATCGTCAAAGTAGGATTCGATTATTTCCATTGGTCTTTGTTTTTCCAGAAGATATAAGGGGCGAAAAAAATTGGATACAGCGCCAGTGCTACGTCGAAAACCAGCGGTGCCCAAACCGGAAAAGGATCTTTTTCGCGCCGGCTTTGGCGATAGAAAACGGCATAGAACAAGAGCGTCCGGAGGCCAAAAATACCAAGTGCTGCCTGCACCAAAAGGGTTGGGCTTTTCAAAAAGCAAAAGATTACAAAAGGCAAAAGCAACCAGCTTAGCGTGTGTGAGCCGCTCAGCCCGGCCAGCAGTATTTTTACGGGCCAGCGGTAGTATTTTCCGGTACTGAAATGCCGTTGTTTTTGGTGGCGATAGCTTTTCCAGGTGGCTTTAGCAGGACTGGCCATTTTGGTTTCTGCCCTACCCAAGATAGCGGTATTTTGTTTCGTGGCGCAGATGCGCATGAGCATATCGTCGTCGCCGGAAAGGGTTTTGTTCCAGATTGGATGGCGGGAAGCGCGCAGGAAAGTACTTTTCCGGACGCAGAGGTTGCGGCCCACAGCCATATACACCACGCCAAACCGGAAAAAGGCTTTTACCTGCGAAAAACTCCAAAAGGTTTCGGCGCGGATAAACAGGTTTAGAAAGCCGCTCGTTTTTTCATACGGCCCATACCCCACCACGATTTCTTTTTCTTTGGAGAGCGCCGCCGTCATTTCTCCAATCCAATACGGCGAAGCAGGCAGGCAGTCGGCGTCGGTGAACAGCAAAATATCGTGCGCGGCTTCGGCAACGGCTACCTGAAGCGCGCCTTTTTTTCCGGGAAATGGTTTTTCGGCAGCGTCGATTTTCCGGAAACGCAGGTTGAGAAACCTTTGCTGCAAACCTGCTAAAACAGCAATCGTTTCATCTTCGGAACCGTCATCGGCTACCAGCACTTCAAACTGCGGATAGCTTTGAGCCAGGAT
>JAEWBT010000072.1 GCA_023391015.1 Bacteroidota bacterium | reverse complement strand
CGTTTTGGCTTTGTACGCCGCCGCCGCCCATCACTCCAACAAAGCATCGGCTTTGCGATCGTCGCGTCGTAAAGCTTAAAAACAGCGACTGGGAAACCCGTAGGTTCGTCCGGCTCCGGCGGGTTTCCGAGATTAAATGCCGCGAATAAACCTGTAGAAAGCGTATTTGGCACTTGTTTGGACGGGAGTTCGATTCTCCCCGGCTCCACAATTCACGAAAAAAGCAGCTCCACACCAGAGCTGCTTTTTTATTTTCCGGAAAATTTCCGGCCTGATAGCATTTTCAAATAATGGGCTTTTACGCCTGACAAACGTTAGGTCGCGAAGCGACCGTCTGGGAAAGGTTAACCTAAATGTCTACAAACATTGGGCCGCGAAGCGACCGCTCAGGCTTAACTTAAGGGGGGATTTACACCGCCCGCAGCATCCAGGTAGCCTGTATTTTGGGCATAGCCGCGCTGCTTTTTCCTTTCATTTCTTCCGGCAACGCCGCCATCAATTGCGGCAACGCACTGAGCGCATCGCGGTCGGGCGCGGCCTCGGCTACCACTTCCAGGCCTTGTTCCCGGAAAAAGGCTGCTGCCGCCTCGTAGCTGTCAAACTTGTTTTCCTCTACCTGATGCTGTTCAAAAAAAGCCGCTTCGCCCTTGCTTTGCGGAATGGCCATGGTCACCTCCGCAGGCCGCTTCACGTAGATATCCGCCGTAATCCAGCAGCCGCCCCGCGTTTTTAAAGTTTGGTGGATGTTCCGACACAACTGTTTTTTCTCGTCCTCGTTGAGGTACATCAGCAGGCCTTCATTCACAATCGTAACCGGCCCGTCCTCAAAACGGCGCACCACTTCCCCAAAGGCCTGTGCATCCAGCGCGTTCAGCGGCAACAGTTCGAGCCGGCCTTTCAGAGAAGCGTCTAAATGTTGCTGGGAAATAAGGCTCTTTTTCTGCGCGATGACTTCCGGCAGGTCGGTGTCAATGTAATGCGTTGTGGCGTCGTGGGCGCAGCGATGCAAGCCCCGAAGCGAAAAGCCGGAAGAAAGCTCCAGGATGTTGCGGCTGTCCGTCTGGCGCAAGAGCTGATCAATGCTCCAGTAGCGGCTTTCAAAATGCAGCACGCGCGCCCAAAACCAAAAGTCTTGGTCCTTAAAATTGAGGTCAAAAACCTCGTCGCCCTGCATCAGAGCGGCGGTTTCTTTGGCGTAGGGAATATTGGTGTAGCCCTTCAGCAAGAGCAGGGATTTGGCCGACGGGCTGACGCTGGTAAAATCTTTCGGTTCAGAAGCCATAAAAAGAGAATCAATGTTTTGCCGAATTCCCTCAAAAGTCATTCCCTTTTCAGCAGCCTTAAAAGCACCTTGTTTTCCGGAAAAATCCCCCGGATTTAGGGAAAACTGCTTTTTGGAAGGGCCAATCAGGCCCGCGCCTCGGCAATTTTGATAATGCCCAAGCGCTGCAAGCCACGCATACTCCAATAGCCGGGGTCAATTTCAAACCAGCGCACGGCATTGTTGGGCCGCCCCGGATGCCGGTGGTGGTTGTTGTGATACGCTTCGCCCCAAAACACCAAATCCACCGGCAGAATGTTTTTGGATGTATTGTTCATGGGATAATTCTCGTAGCCAAACCGGTGGGCCCACCAGTTGACGCATACACCCTGAAAAGCGCCCATAGAAATGGTAATCGGCAGTAGCAGGTATTGCCACCAGGCCGTAGCCAGCGCCATATAAATGGCAATGTAAATCGCTACAAAGAGAAGCCGCACGACGGTAGTGTGCACCAGTTTCTCAAAACCCGGCCAGGTCGGCAGATTTTTAAGGTATTTTTCCGGAACCGGCGTTTTGCCTTTGTAGATATCCAGATAATTTCTGCGGGTTACCCACATCATATGCAGCGCATTGCGAGTGTAGTGCGGCGAATGCGGGTCTTCCGGCTGATCGGTGTGGGCATGGTGCAGCCGGTGCATAATGCCATAGGTATTGGCCGAGATATAGGAAGAGCCCTGCGAAAGCAGGCAGCCGATGTAAAAGGTTTTTTCCCAGCCCCGGCGCATCGTGAAGGCGTTGTGGGCGGCGTAGCGGTGGTGAAAAACCGACTGGAAAAACAAAGAAATGTACCAGTGGAGCACCACAAAAAGAAGTAAGGCCACGTTTTAAAATCGGAAACAGGCTTTTTACTCCGTTAAAACAAAGGGCACTGCGTCTGCTTCAAATGTACGCTTCCGGAATCTGATAAGACTTACATTCCCGGTACTATTGGGAAAGGTTTGGCGGCTGTTTTCCGGAAAAAGGATTTTGATTTCCGGAAAACAGCCCTCCTCCCGCCGCTTTTAAACGGCTTCGAAAATCAGCTCGCGGTTGATCATCGCTCCGGCCATGTTGCCCGCTGCAATGGCCGCTGCCAAAGACCGCATCGGGGTAGCGCAGTCGCCTGCCGCATACACGCCCGGCTGCGGGGTTTTTCCAAAGCTATCCACCGCAATTAAGCCTTTATTCATCCCTTCTTCGCCCAGCGCCACGCCGGATGCCAAAACAAAATCCTGCTGTGCCACGCCGCCCCGTGCAAAAACGGCTTTGACCGCCTGCCCGCTGCCGTCGGCAAAAGTCACTTGCCGCAGGTAGCCTTTTTCGTGCTCCAGCGCAGCAATTTCTTTTTCCACAATCCGGATGCCACGGACTTCTAATTGCTGCCGGTCGGTGGCGGAAAGAGTAGCCGGCCCGTTGGTGAAAAGCGTCAGGTTGAAAGACCAATGGTGGATCAGGGTGGCAAATTCCAACGCCATTTCGCCGTTGGCAATCACGCCGAGCGGCGCGTCGGCCACCTCGTAGCCATGGCAATACGGGCAGTGCAGCACCGAAATCCCCCAGCATTCCGCAAACCCCGGAATGGGCTGGGGAATGTCCCGCACGCCGGTTGCCAACAGGATTTTCCGGGCTTCGTAGGTGTCGCCAGACTCGGTCGTTACTTTAAAAGCGCCGTTATTTCCCCAAAAATGTATTGCATTTCCGGAAATAAACCGCACCGTCGGGTAGGCCGCAACCTGTTTCCGGGCTGCCTGGGCAATATTGGCCGGGCGGTCGCCGTCGTGGGTAATAAGGTTGTGGGCATGGGGCGTTTGCCGGTTGCAGGGCTTTCCGCTATCCAGCACCAGCACTTTCCGGCGCGAGCGCCCCAAGGCCATCGCTGCGGACAGGCCGGCATAGCTGCCGCCGATGATAAGGACGTCGTAAGGGGATCGTTTTTCCATAAAAAGCATTTGTTGCAAAGAGTATCAGGAATGTGATTCGCTAATGCAATTGTGTTGCAATAGTAGGAAGGAAATCTCAAAATGCAATCTTGTTGCAATAACTTTGGAAAGATGATTCGTAGAAATACACCCGCCAAGAAACTGGTTTATGCATTGCTGACCGAGCATGGCAGCGCCATGAGCCCGGATATGGTGGAAGCGCGGCTGCGGGGTAAGATGGACCGGGTAACGATCTATCGGATCCTTGCTGGTTTTTGTGAAGATGGTTTGGTCCATCGCGTAACAGCCGACGATGGCAAAGCCTATTACGCGCTTTGCAGGCACTGCCAAGGGAAAGCACACAATCATGAACACGCACATTTCCGGTGCACCGGTTGCCAAAAGGTAGAATGCCTGCCAGAACCAGCCCACCCAACCTTGCCTGCCGGCTATCAGTTGCAGTCGCTCAACTACTGGATTTCCGGAAAATGCAGCGCTTGTACACGATCGCTTTAATGGTAGAATGCCAACCACTACAAGGCACAAAAAAGCCGGAAACCTCCCCAGATTTCCGGCTGTCAAACCTTTCCACAAATGCCCTTCGCTTGGATGCGTGTTGCAAAAGTTTTCTTGGATAAAACTGCTGCGCGCCGGGCTTGATACAACGCGCATTGCCTTTTAAGACAGCAAAAGCCCCTGGAAGGGTTGGTAGGAAAAAAGGATTTTCAGAAAAATTTTTACGACCTCTGGAACCGGCACCAAGCCAGCATCTTTATAAAGCCCCCTTATCTTTATAAACCAATGCGATTTCCGGAAAAAATAATGTTTGGTGGCCTGATATGCCTGCTGTTGAGCAAGTCTGTCTCTGCCCAAACCTTTCCGGTTTCCAGCACCACCTACACGACCGCTGGCGGCCTGTGCGACAACGCCATTACCGCCCTCGAAACCGACACCAACGGCTTTCTCTGGATGGCCACCCGCAACGGCCTCTCGCGTTACGACGGCAGTAGCTTCCGGAATTATTACCAATCGCCCGACGGCTTGCGCAGCAACTGGATCACCGACCTGGAACGCGACCGCCTCGGCACACTTTGGATTTCCACCGAATGGGGGCTGTGCTATTACGATCCGGCTCGCGACCGATTTCAATACATCAACCCCAAAGGCCAACTGGCCATCCTCTATAAAGCGCCCATCAAAGCAGCCGGAAATGATTTATGGCTAGCGGCTAACGACGGCCTCTGGCGGGTGGATATCCGGCTTAAAACCCTGCGGCCAACCGCCTTGCGTTCCATCGGCGACCCGCAGTGCATCGAACCGGACGCGGCTGGTTACCTGCTTATTGGGACCCGGGGCAACGGTTTTTTTTGCTACAACATCCCAACCGGAAATTTCCGGAAAATCACCTTTCCAACGCTGCCGGCGAATACCCACTTCATGGGCATGTACCGCAAAAACGGGCTCACCTGGGTGGCCACCGATGCAGGACTGCTTTGCCTCGACAGTGCCCTGCGCTACCGCTTATACAACACCTGCGCCGGACAAAAAGAACCTGTTGAGGCGCTGATGACCGTCAGCCCTTTCCCTGCCGGCGAATCTGATGTCCTGCTCTGCGGCAGCTATAACCATGATTTATACCTTTTCAACACCCGCGAAAAAACGTTCTCGCATCGGCTGACATCAGCTGGAACCAGCAACGACCTTTCCGCCTCGCCCTACCTGAGCGCTACTGCCGTTTCCGGAAAATTGCTGCTGGGAACTGAAACCGGATTGCTTTTGCTCGATCCCTCGCGGCAGACCATGAACCTGCATCCTTTGGGGGAAAACGGCTTTCCGGCAGGGGAAAATCCATTTATCAGCAGCCTTTTTCCCGATCCGGATGGCCTGCAGTTGTGGCTCCAAACCGCCCACCCCGCCCGCCTGCTGCGCTATGACCCGCACACGCGCCACATTTCCGGAAACTGGCTTTTGACGGATACCGGCGTTCGCGCCGGAACGCAGCATTTTCTGGAAAACGGAAACGACTTCTGGCTTTCCTATGGCCGTTGGTTGCAAAAGCGGGATGGGTCCGGAAAAGTGCTGCGCCAATTCGGCCTGCCTTTCCGGATAACGTATCTGGCCCACGCACCAGACGGCCGGCTCTGCGTTGGTACCGACAATGGGATTGCTTTTGTAGATAAAAAAACAGGCGCTTTTAAAGAAATAAGCATTCCCTTTAAAAGCTCTGATCTGGAAGAAAAATCCGGTCCGGAAGCTTTTATGACAACCGGTCTTTGGATGGATACGGCCAGCCGTTCGGTGTGGGTGAGTTCCATCAAATACGGGCTTTTCCGGGTGTTTTATGAAAAAGGAGAAATCATCTCTTACCGGCAGCCCGTGGCTCATTACTACAATGCCCGCAACCGCTGTGCTGCCCTGACGGCGGATCGGCGGGGCAATTTATGGCTTGGAACAATGGATGGCCTGACGCGTTTTGATACAGCCGCGAAACTGTTTTATAACTATCGCGCCGTTCCCCGCAAAGTGCCCAATTATATCTATCACGCGGCTTTTGACAATTCCGGAAATCTGTGGTGTCGCAGCAACGAAGGGGTGTTTTGCAAGCCGTTGGGCAGCGATGGGTTTGTGTTTTATGCCCTGCCTCCGGAATTGCTCAACGGCTACCTCCGGCAGCCGCTGGCTCGCTGTGGCGCGCTGGAAATGGTGATGGGCTATGCAGGCGGGCTGGCTTTTTTCCGGCCTGCCGACCGTGTTTTTAAAGGCATATTGCCCGTGCTGATTACGGAATGTAAAACACCGGATAGCAACTATTTTTTGAATGCCGCCAACGGAAAACTAACCCTCCGCTACCCGCAAAATTCGCTCAATATTGCGTTTGCTGCGCCCGTTTACGGCGATGCTTCAGAGGCGCGCTACGAATACCGGATGCTGGGCCGCGACACGGTCTTCAAACCCGCACCTGCGCAACAGCAACTGCTTTATACCAACCTGCCGGGCGGCGATTACGTTTTTGAAGTGCGCGGCAACCGCCAAGGCTATGGCCCCGGTCTGGCCCGCCTGCACCTCACGGTGATTCCGCCGTTCCGGGAAACGCTTTGGGCGCGCCTGCTTCTGCTGGGCGGATTGGTGGGCCTGGTATATGGATTTTACCGCTACCGGCTGGCCCAAATCCGGAAAGAGCAGGCGTTTCGGAACCGCATTGGCCGCAACCTGCACGACGAAATGGGGGCCACGCTCAGCAGCATCAATATTTACAGCGAAGTGGGCCGCCACAGCGCCGGAACTGAAGGGCCTTCCCGCCAGCTTTTTGAAAAAATATCCAGTAGCAGCGCCGCGTTGCAGGAATCTATGTCCGACATTATCTGGTATATCCATGCGCGGGAGGCCACCTTGCAGGATGTGTTGCTGCGCTTGCAGGATTTTGCGGTGCCCCTCTTCGAAGCGCGCAATATCGACTACGTTTTTGAAACCGACCGCGAAGCGCCCATCGCCCTGCCGCCTGCCTGCCGCGAGCACCTCTATCTTATTTTCAAAGAAGCCCTCAACAACAGCCTGAAGTACGCCGAACCAACGGCCATCCGGATTTCATTTCTGAAAGAAGAAGGCGTTTTTGTGTGCCGGATTTGGGATAATGGAAAGGGTTTTGACCCATCGGTGGCAGCGCGGGGCAACGGGCTGCGCAACCTGCGCGAGCGCGCCGCCCTGATGAAAGGAAGCATCCACTGGACGACCGCGCCCGGCAAAGGCTGCGAAATGACCTTGCAGTTTTAAAAATTTCCGGAAACAGAAAGCGCCTAAAAAATCCCTTGTTTAGGCGATTGGTGTTCACCGATTCAGAGAAATAATTTTGAAGCCTTATGATTGAGGTGGCTATCTACGACGACAACAACGCGCGGTTGCAAAGCCTGCAAATGCTCATCAACTGGAGCGAAGGCCTGCACTGCTGCGCCGCCTACCCCAACGCCGATACCATCCTGACCGACGTCAAAACCAATCAGCCCGATCTCATCCTGATGGACATCAATATGCCGGGAACCAACGGTATTGAGGCCGTCCGGCAGTTGCGCCAGGCGGGCTGGGCGGGAAAGGTGCTGATGCAAACCGTATTCGACGACGACGACAGCCTTTTCCAATCCATCCTGGCAGGGGCAGACGGCTATATTTTAAAAAAATCTTCTCCCCAGCAAACCATTCAGGCCATTTTTGATTGCCAGGAAGGCGGCGCGGCGCTCACGTCATCGATGGCGCAAAAGGTGCTGAAAGCATTCCAGACGTTGCAGCCGCTACGGGAGGCCAGCGACGTAATGCTGAGCGACCGCGAGCGGGAAGTGTTGCAGCTGCTGGTGAAAGGCTATTCGCATAAAATGATTGCTGCCGAGTGCTTTATCAGCATTCACACCGTGAACTCGCATGTAAAGAAAATCTACCAAAAGCTGCATGTCAATTCGGTTTCCGAGGCCGTCTCCAAAGCAATCCGGGAAGGAATTGTGTAGTGGGGAAAACCTACATTTCGCGGAGCAGAAAGTCTATTACCCGTGGATAATAAAAATGCTCTAAGCGAAGCACACGGGCGGCGAGGGTGTCGGGGGTGTCGCCGGGCACTACCGGACAGCGGGCTTGCAGCAGCACCGCACCTTCGTCGTAATGGGCATTGACGCGGTGGATGGTAATCCCCGATTCGCCATCGCCGGCAGCCAGCACGGCGCTGTGAACGTGTTGGCCCCACATGCCTTTTCCGCCGTGGCGGGGCAGTAGGGCGGGATGGATGTTGAGAATCTTTTCCGGAAATGCGTCTATTAATGAAGGCGGAATTTTCCGCAAAAAGCCCGCCAAGATGATTAAAGAAGGTTGAATATCAAACAGTTGTTGAAACACCTCCGGCGAGGCCAGAGCCGTATCATTAGCCACCAGAACTGGAATACTTTTTTCGGCGGCCATCTCCAAAACGCCTGCACCGGCTTTATTGGCCACCACCAATCCCACACGGGCGGTACTGGTCTTTTCGAAATAATCAATAATAGAACGGGCATTCGATCCCCGTCCAGAAGCAAAAACAACAAGCGTGTGCATAGAAGTGCAAAGGTAGATTTTCCCCAAATTTCCGGAAATCTATCGCGTGCACGAAGAAAATCAGGCTCTACTGCGGTGCAAAAATCACACGCCCCCTACCCTTCCGCAGCCATCCACATCTAAATCCCCGACGCCATCAGCAGGTCCAGATCGGTGTATTTCATGCCGAACCGTTTGGAGATAGACGCACTGGTTACCGAGCCTTTATAGAGATATACCCCGTGGCGCAGGCCGGCTCTGTATAAAATCACATTCTCGGCCCCACCGCGCTCATTAAACTCCAAAAGAATCGGCATCAGCACGTTGGAGATGGAGCGCGAAGCCGTGCGCGAAACGCCCGAAGCAATGTTGGGCACGCAATAGTGCAGCACGTCGTATTTCCGGAAAACGGGCTTCTCGTGGGTCGTCATCCGCGAGGTCTCCACGCAGCCGCCGCGGTCGATGCTCACGTCAATAATCACCGAGCCGGCTTTCATGTTTTGCACCATCTCTTCTGTTACCACCATGGGCGTAACACCATTTTTGGGCTTCATCGCGCCGATGACCACATGGGCATTAGCCAGGTCGCGCGCCAGGGTTACGGGCTCTATCACCGAGGTATACAGCCGGTGCCCCACATGATTTTGCAGCCGCATCAGCCGGTAGATGGAATTGTCGAAAACCTTTACCGAAGCCCCCAGTCCAAGGGCCGTGCGCGCTGCGTAGGTCCCCACCACGCCCGCCCCGATAATCACCACCTCGGCAGGCGGCACGCCGGTAATCCCGCCCAGCAAAATGCCTTTTCCCTGATGGTTGCCGTTGCTGAGGAGCTGCGCCGCCGTCAGGATGGCCGAAGAGCCGGCAATCTCGCTCATGGAGCGCACCATGGGGTACGTGCCGGCGTCATCTTTGATAAATTCAAAAGCAATGGCAATCACTTTCTTCCGCACCATTTCCTCAATCATGCTGGCCTGGATCAAGGGCAGATGGATGGGCGAAATAATGACTTGGGAGGGTTGCAAAAGCGGCAGTTCTTCCTCGCAAATCGGCGCACTTTTGATGATGGTCGTGGCCTTATAAACGTCTTCTTTGTCGTAGGCAATGCGCGCACCGGCCTCGCTGTAGTCGGAGTCAAAGTAAAACGAGCCATCGCCCGCGCCTTGCTCGATCACCACTTCCACCCCATTATTGATGAGCACGCTCACGGCTTCCGGCGTCAGGGGTACGCGGTTTTCGAGGAAAGCAGTTTCCTTTGGGATACCGATAAACATTTCCTTGCGGCGCGGCGCCACCTCAAGGGTTTCCTCAAGAGTGGAATATGTAAAAGCCGCAGAAACAACAGGACGCTTGACCATGAATGCAAAACAATTGGAGAAATACCGGGAAGGGAAGGGAGCTTAGGGAAAGCCTCTACAAAGTTCGTACTAAGCCTTTATTTATGTTACGTGTTTTTGTCTTGAGGAAAAATAAAAACAGACGGTTTCAGAACCCTCCGGATACAACCAAAGGTGTTCCGGTTCTATTCGGGATGAGCCGGTTGCCGGAAATTTTAGATGGCCAATCTTAGACAACACAGATTTTCCGGAAATAAACCTTCTAAACCCTATCAAATTCTCAACGCTATCCACCCTAATCCCGAACTCCTTTCCCCTTTAAGTACCTTTGTCCTTGCATACCGGATTTTTAGTTTTTTAGAGAGATGATTCGTCAAACCCAGTCCCAGAAACTGCTTCAACGGCTTTCCCCGCAGCAAATTCAGTTTATGCAACTGCTGCAGGTGCCCACGGTTGCCCTGGACGAGCGCATCAAAGAAGAGCTGGAAAACAACCCGACCCTGGAATACGGCGAAGCCACCGACGCACCCGACTATGGCGAGGAAGATTACGAAACGGCCAGCGAAGACGAAACGCTGGAAGCATCTGCCGAAGGCGAATCCATTGACCTCGACGAATACCTGCGCAATGAAAGCCGTGATGACGGCGATGTGTGGGAAGATGACTCGTATTACAACAACAGCAACAACACAACGGATACGCCCGGCAGCCGCTACTCGGTAGAATCCGGGTTTTATGAGCACATGCTGGGCCAGGTTTCCATGTTGGGATTACCAGCAGATGAAGACGCCATCGCGCTTCAGATCGTAGGCACGCTTGATGAAGACGGCTACCTGCGCCGCGACCTGGTTTCGATTGCCGATGACCTGGCTTTTGGCCAAAACATCCACACCAGTGTGGATAAAATTGAAGCAGTGCTCCGCAAAATCCAGCACCTGGATCCGCCCGGCATTGCCGCCCGCGACCTGCAGGAGTGCCTTCTATTGCAACTGGAACGGCAATCCGGAGCAGTGCCTGCGGTGCACCACAGCATTCAAATCCTGACGCGCTACTTTGCGGAGTTCACCGCCAAGCACTACGAGCGCATCCAGCGCGCCCTGCAACTAAGCGACGACGAACTGCGGGAAGCTATCAACCATATTTTAAAGCTGGACCCGCGCCCCGGCGTGGCCTTCAGCGTGCTGAACCCGGCGGAAAGCTACGTGGTGCCCGATTTCTTCGTCCGGGCCGAGAATGGCGAGCTGCACCTGACGCTCAACGCGCGCAACGCACCGGAACTGCGCATCTCCGACGATTACCGCGAGATGGTGCAGACCTACGAAAAAACCGAAACCAAAAGCGCAGCCCAAAAGGAAGCCATTAGTTTTATCCGCCAGAAGCTCGATTCAGCCAAATGGTTTATTGATGCCATCCGGCAGCGGCAACAAACGCTTCTGGGCACGATGCAGGCCATTCTTTCCCTTCAAAAGGCCTTTTTCCTGACCGGCGACGAGTCGGCTATCCGGCCCATGGTACTGCGCGATGTGGCGGCCATTACGGGTCAGGACGTCTCCACGGTTTCGCGGGTGGTGAACAGCAAATACATTCAAACCGAATACGGCACTTACCGGTTAAAATACTTTTTCTCCGAAGGCCATCAGCTGGAAAGCGGCGAGGAAGTGAGCACCCGCGAGCTGCGCAAAATTCTTCAGGAAGCGGTGGACAGCGAAGACAAAAGCGCTCCCCTCTCCGACGAAAAACTGACCGAACTGCTGGCTTCCAAGGGTTATAACCTGGCGCGCCGTACGGTGGCCAAATACCGCGAACAGTTGCAGATTCCGGTAGCGCGGATGCGGAAGAGTTTATAGGATGAGGTTGAGAAGGTTTACTTGGGTTTAGACAGGTTTATTTCCGGAAAATCCGTGGAAATCCGTATTCATCCGTTTCATCCGCGTTCCATTCTGGTTTCAGAGATTCTCACCTGTAAAAGGGCCATTGAGCCATTGCGCTATTGAGTTATTTGCATATTAGAGATGTTGTTTTTCCGCCTTCTTTCCCTCCTGCCTTTCTGGATGCTCTACGGCCTTTCGTCGGTCGTGCGGGTGGTTCTTTTTGGGATGATGGGCTATCGGAAGGGGGTTGTTTTGGAGAATTTACAAAGCGCATTTCCGGAAAAAGACGCGGCGGAAATCCGGAAAATCCAACGCGCTTTTGAAGCCGCCTTCTGCGACCAATGGGTAGAGACCATCAAGCTATTGACCATTTCCCGGAAAACCCTGAACCGGCGGATGACGGGCAACTGGGAACTGCTCCGCAAGCTGGGTGAGGAAGGCCGCGATGTGTATGTGTTGCTGGGACATCAGTTCAACTGGGAATGGGCGTTTGTGGCTACGCAATGGAACATTTCCCAAACCATGGCGGGCTTCTACCTGCCGGTTTCCAATAAAAGCTTTGACCGGCTGATGCAGCGCATCCGTTCGCGGGGCGGCGGGCTGCTGGTGTCCCTCAAAAACCTGCGCGCCGGCCTGACTGCGCTGCAAGGAAAACGCTTTGTGGCCGGGCTGATTGCCGACCAAAACCCTTCGCAACCGGAAAGCGCCTTGTGGCTTTCTTTTATGCACCGCGAAGCGCCTTTTTTCCGGGGGCCGGAAGCCCTGGCCCGAAAGGCCAATGCCGCAGTGGTTTTTGCAGAAGTAGTCCGGCAACGTCGCGGGCGCTATCAGGTTCTTCTCACCTTGCAAACGCGCCATGCTGCCGAAACTGCACCGGAGGAAATCATCCGCCGTTATGTGCAGCATCTGGAAGGTTGTCTGCACCGACAGCCACATAATTACCTGTGGAGCCACCGGCGCTGGAAGTTGAAGCGGCCAACACCTCCAAGTCTGTAAGGTTTTAAGGAGCCTGGAAATGTTGTCATTCCGACGCACTCCTATTGCAGTCCGCTGTTTTGTCATTCCGTCATTGGGCGGAATCCCACAAAAAGCAAAGGCTTACGAGCCCCCGCCTTGCGGCGGGGGAAACAAAACAATGTGTATCCGCGCCAGCATGCGCTTACCGCAATCTTGGTACAAAAGCACGACTCTTTCCGGGAAGCCATTTTCCGGAAATTAAAGCGCCCCGAAAATTTTTACCGCCGCCGTACGTAATCGCCCAAGTAATCGCAGGTAAAGCGGGCTTGTTCATAAAAATCCGTTTGGCCGGCTTCCTGCACCAGTTGCCGGAAATACGGATTTTGCAGACTGTTTTTGTAATAAGGATCGTTGGGTTGGGGCCCGCCCCAGGAATAAGGCCGGCCCGTGGGCGGAACGGGACACCGCTTTTGCCAGCATTTGGCGGCCATAAACAAGGCGGTGGCTTTGGTCTCCGGCGAGGTAGCTTTTTGGGCAGCTTCTACAAATGCTTTTTCGGCTTCTGTGGGGTCGTAATACTGGCGCTGCGAGGGCGTCATGTTCCGGCGGTTGCTATCGGCATAGTAGCAGTGATCGTCCGAACCGCTGCGGTAGTAGTCGTAGGCGCGGTGGGCAATGCCGTAATAGGTCATTCCATACAAGCCCAGGCCGTATTGCAGTTTGCTTTCCGCATCGGTTTTGGCTTGCAGCGCCGTCATTTTCTCGGCAAACTGTAGTTTGGTGATTTGCGCCGCAGAATCCCGTGCGTCCCATTCAATATGATCGTTGATAAGAGGGCGGAACGGACTGGGAAAAGCGTGGATTGCGAGCGTTTGGGCGTTGGATTTCCGGAAAGTAGCGGCCGCTTCGGCAAACTGGTGGCGGCGAAGTTGCTGGGTGCCTTCCAGCTCCAGCAAAAGCGCTTCCGGGTAAAGATTTCCGTTGCGGCGCAGCCACTGGTCATAATCGCTGCCGCCTTTCTCTGCCGCAAAAGCTTTTACTTTTTCAAATTGGCCGGCTTCCAATCCCTGCAAGGCCAGTCCGGAACCATCCATAAAATCGGTCTGGATGCCATACACAAAACCGGTATCCTGATAATACTGCTGGGAATGAGCAAGGGCAAAGATGGCCTTGGCGGTGTCGCCCTGCCGCAGATACATGCTGGTGAGATACCCGTTGGTAAAATCGCGGTAGGTTTTATCCAGTCGTGGCGAGGTTTTCCGGCGCTTTTCCAGCCACTCGATATGGGGCAGCATGGCTTTTTCGGTTTCCGCTGTGATTTTGCCATCCTCACGGCTCACGCTCAGCAATTTGATAACGCTGATCTGGTCTTTTTCGCGGTCGGTTTTTGCCATGTTTTCTGCTTTCCCCAACTGCGCTTCCAGGTCTGTTTTGTTTCCGGTCACGAGCGAAAGGTAAGCGCCTGCAATGGGCCAGAAAGTACTTTGCGGATTGTTATCGGCGGCTTCGTTGATCAGGCCCGCCAGCCGGAGGGTTACCTGCCGGTATTTCTCCGTTTTCGCTTTGATTCCCTCGGTTATCCTTCCGCCATATTCATCGGTTGCGGGGTAATAATCATATACAGGCCAGGGCGAGGCGGTGCCTTCATAAAGTTTTTCGCGTTTGTCCATCAGGATTTCGGTTACAAAACGCTCTTCAATTTTATTGATTTCGCGGGTCACCAAGGCATCCAGCCCACCCACTTTCGGGTCTTCGCGCAAGGCGGCAGCAATATGCTCCAGTGCCGGTTCGTAGACATACAATCCACTTAATACCTGCACTACGGCGCGTTCGTGGGCATTTCTGCAAAGGGCCAAAACCGGCGCGGTATTCGTGTCGGCACCCGTCCAGCTAAAGGAGATAAAGGCGCTACGCCGCCATTCCTCGCCGCGGTCAAACAGCAGGCTATACCGGTAAGCGGCTTCCGGCATTCTTTTCAGACGATACAGTGCACCGGCTTCGATACCCAGCGCCCGACCGGCAATATTGGAACCATCCTTGGGAGCCAGTTCGCTATAATTCCGGAGGGCTTCTTCGTATTTTCCACCTGCAAAAGCCAGCCGCTCGATCTGATAGCCGTAGCGATCGCGGATAAAAGGTGTTTTGGCCGCAGCATACAGTTGAAGCCCGTTTTTGCGCAGCTTTTCCACCATCGATTTATCGGGCGGCGGTGCGGGTGTCCACGGGTCGGGCGGCGTCAGGTTGGCATACGGCTGGATCTGCTTGGCATACATCAGGTAGCCCAGTGCTTCGAGGTCTTTGGAGCGCCGGAACCATTGCAGCATTTTGTTATTCTCGTAGGGCGCAAGGATTTCGGAGGGCGTTCCTTTTTCGATATTGGCATACAGCGCCGCCAAAACCGACCGGTCGAAGGCATACACAAAGCTATCCACATCAGGCAGCGGCGCACCGGTGTAGCCGGCCCATTCGGCACGGTTGCCATCGGCAGTGTCGGTGTCGCGCTCGTCGGTTATATACCAGCTTTCATAGAGCAGACCGGTGTAGGCAGAATACCGGAAAAGGTCGTAATTTCCGGAAACAGGCAGCTTGTTGTCAAAGAAAGAAATATAATAATCCCCCGGATCGGGGCCATCGGCGCAGGCCTGCACGATTTGCTCGCCCAGCGTGAGGGCGGTGGTGCTAGCGGCAATGGCGAAGAATTTCTTCCAGTTGGCGGGTATCATAGCGGGTGAGGTTGGGGTCGTCGAGGTGATAGAAAGTAACCGTATAAGGTTGTGCCGGAAGCTTGCCGGAGACATATTTGGCCAGCGCAATCAGTTCATTGGGCTGGGGCGATTCGGCTTTCAGCACGTCACCGGCCTGCAGGCGGTAGCCGCTCAGGCTGGTATCGGCGGTACTGGTGTAGAAAGGCTTATTTTTTTCTTTTTGAAGAAAAGACACCTGTGGCAGCTGCTCTGGATCCACACCCCGCAGAATGCCCAACAACTGCCCCCGACGATACCAGAGCGTCCACCGAAAAATGGGCAGGGCCACGTCTAAGGGAAGTGGATAGGCACCTATATTTTGAAGATAATCTTTGGCGGTGGGCACGTCCAGGATAGAGCTTTCTGCCGTCAGCGTGCGGATATCGCCCATATTGTAGCACATGAGCATGCAGCGGTCAGCAGGTGGGATGCCGCTTTTTGCGGGATATTTCACCTGATGTCCCCGCAGCGTTACGGAAAGGATTTTTCCGGAAAAATACGGTTCTTTCTTTAGCGCACGCAGCAAGGCAAAATACGGTTCGGCGGTGCGGGCGGTCCAGTCACAGTCCAGCTGAAACTCTTTGGGGTTCCATCCCTGCTGCCGGCAGAAAGCACTTACAAAACGGGCTATATTTCCGGAAGTTCCGGCAATAAAGGCGCTGTTTTGAAGGGTTTTGAGGGCGGGTGGTTCCAGAAAGATAACCGGAACAATTTCGGTCTGGGGAAATTTCGCCTTTTCCCCAACACGCAAAACGTCTTTGGGGATTACCTGGCCGCTGGCGGGGTTGAGGCCAATATCGCAGAGCCGCAGGTATAATTTCCGGAAATCTCCTTCCTTAAATACCCTTTCGGGGCGGGGCGAAGGCTGCCAGGTGGTTTTCCAGTAGTAGAAAGCCGGCGTAACCTCATTCGCGTTCCGGCAAGCCGCTCCAGTGAGCATCCAAAGGCAAAGCAGCAACCATTTTCCGGAAGCCCAATGACGTACCAACATTTGGCAATATTCCTACAAAAAGCCGGCCTTCCTGTTTTGAGACAAGAAGGCCGGCTTTGATTATTAAAGAATACTGGACTTTCAGGTTTTACTGAACGGTCAGTTTGCGAACGATGCGCTCGTTGTCAGCTTTCAGCTCTACGAAGTACACGCCGCGCGGCTGGTCGTTCAGATCAACTGTTGCGCTGAACTGTGTACCTGGCTGCTTGAAGGTTTCTTTCTTCATTACCTGACCTGTCATGTTGGTGATGGTCATTTCAATTTCCTTCACGGCAGTGCGGGTAGCCAGTTTCACAGTTGCAATTCCGGTAGTCGGGTTCGGGAAAAGGCTGAACATGCTGATGTTGTCGCCGCTTGGATCATCCACACCGGTTGGGCAGGTGGGGCAGCGGAACACCACAAAGTAATCTTCCGTTTCGCCGGACTCGTAGGTACCACAACCTTCATCGGAAGCGATGCTTGGGCCGGTGTCTTCGTTCAGGATAACCCGCATCAGCGTGGCACCGTTTGGCAACACCTGCTGCGATGGGATGCGAAGCTGCATGTTATCGAGGTAATAGTTACTGGCTGAAGTATAGGCCGTCAGTACGCGCTCGGATGGATAACCGGCAGGCGGGTTGATATCAAAAGCCAAGTTTTGGTTGTAGTCGATAAAGACGGTAACCTTTGCGTCTTTGTGGTTGGTACCGCGCATGATATGATATACATCCATATCATATGTAGAGTCTGCCCACAGCTCGATATAAGCTCCGGCAGCTGCGTAGTTGGTCCACTTCTTGGTCGCCATCGGGTTCAGCAGGTGTGGCCCGCCTACCTGGAAGGTGCCATTGCCAAGGGATACCGATCCGATGTCGCTGCTATCCTTTTTGCCGGTTGGGCCACCGTTTGCATAACTTGGGCAGTAGCAAGCAGTCGCAGGCAGCAGGTTTACGGAAACCACATTCGAGTAGCTTTCCACACCGTTGTTACAACCCATCGCATAGCGGTATTGGGTCGGAACCTGCACAATTGCATCAATCGTATCGGTATTTGGTGTACCGATGGGCTGCCAGCTCACGCCATTGTTGACGCTTTGCTGCCATTGACGGATCACGCCATATACCTCTTTTTGATAGCTGGTATCCCAGAGGGTTACCGGATAACCCGGACAGATGATTGTTTCAGAAATATAGGCAGTGCCGCCATCCAACGTGGTAAATCCGCTACACGGCGCAAAGCGCAGTTCCACCAGATAATCTTCGGTTTCGCCATAGCCGTTGTAAGTGCCGCACGGATCCGGCGCTACCGACGAGCCAGGTTGTTGCAGCGTTACGCGCATACCGGTGATGCCGGGTTTGGCATTTGCCGGAACGGTAAAGTTTCCAGAGGCGCGGTAAGCCGGGCTGCTGGTATTGTTGGTCGTCAGATTCACAACGCGCTCTGAGGCATCAAATACCCCATCGCGGTTGTAGTCGATCCAGGCAACCACTTTGGCATTGCTGTTGGATGAGTAGGAAATCTGTTGCACTTCCAGTCCATAGGTGCTGTCGCGGTACAAAGGCGTCGGCGTTTGGTTCTGGAAGTTGGTATAGGCGTTAATGGCGGTGTTGTTGTTATTGATCGGCGCACCCAGTCCATTAGACATCATAGTAGCACCAGCGCTGTTTTTCAACGCCACCCGACCGATATTTTCCTTGTACTGAGACGTTACAGACGGGTATTGGGCCCCTGTTACGCAGTAGCAATAGAAGGTATCTCCCAGTTCCACAAGACGCGCCGGGGTATAAACCACCGTTCCGGTTGTGCCACAGGACACTCCCAGACGGAACCAGGTGTTTTGGGTAATGCTTGTGGTCAGGAACGGACCGGTGCCATTGGTAACCGGCGTAAAGCCGGTTGTTGCGCTGGTTGTAGAGCGCTCCCACACAAAGGTGAGGGCACCTTGCTGCGAAGTTCCGGAAGTGGACAGGCGGAAAGACCGGCCTGCGCACATCTTGGCTACGCTGTCTACCGTTCCGGCAACCGGCGTACCCGAGCACTCTTCCAACACTTGCACATAATCCAATCCAATGTCTTTTTGAGCCGTATCGGATACGGCTTCAAAACGGATGATGGTTTGGGTAGAGTTGGATGGAATGCTATAGATACGCTGCTCCCAGCCCCGGGTACCACGAATGCTATCCAAACGGGTAAAGGTGAGGCCACCATCAGTAGAGTACCGAATGCGCAGCGAGTCGGTATTGCTGGCGGTGCGGTCCGACATGTTCACAAAGAAGCGAAGCTCTTTAGGGTCATTGTTGGCACTGCAATCTACATACAGGTTGAGGGCACCACGACTGCCGCTTGGGCGGGCTGCCGAGTTGTGGAAGCGGGCCGAGAAGCTGTCGATAGCAGCACGGGGCGAAGCAGGCCACCACTGACCGCCGAGCAGATTGCTCCACGCAGCGGTAGAGCCCTGATCATCACGACGCCAGGAGTTGTTACCGAAAGCGGGCACGTTTGCCCAGTTGGCTGACGGGATTTCTTGCAGTCCGCAACGGTCCGTCCAGCTTTCAAAGTTTTGGGTATAAGGCAGCGCAGCGTAAACAGTTGGAGGCGTTACGCTTACAGTAAAGGCAAGCGTGTCGCTATAGCTGGACAATGTAGAGCCGCCGCAGGTTACTTTGGCACGAATCCAGGTGGATTGCATCAATTGGCCAGAGTTAAAGTCATAGCCGCCACCGTTTGGACCAGTGGTGCGCGAAATATACGGACCTGTGGGCCCTGTGGTAGAAACCTCCCAGTCAATGCGCAGGTCGCCGGCCATAGAAGTGCCGTTCAGGTTCACCAGGGCCGCATCGCCGGGGCAGATTTGCAGGGGCGAAATGGCACCCAGCGTACCGGCTACCGGCTGACCGGTACAAGGCGGGGCTACAAAGATGGAATCGATACCAATATCGCTGCCGGCAGCAGTAGCAGTGTGGCGACCGGCAAAGCGGATGATAGTTGCGGCGTTATCGGAAACAAACGGAATGCGACGCAAGCGCCAGTCGAAGGCAGAGTCGTAGGAAGCCAATGTGGTCCAGGTTACTCCGCCGTTGGTGGATAAGCGTACATCCAGCGCGTTGGTAGGTGTTCCGGGACTGATATGATAGAAGTACAGCGTTTTGTTATCGCTTGAACCCGGACCGGTATCACAGTTGACATACATATCCAGCTGGCCTTCAGCCGGGCTGTTGGGCGTGGTGGTTACCGCTGCCTGGCTGCTGTGGAAACGGGCACTGCCGGTGCCGCTGCGGGCAGGCGGGGTGAACGCTCCCGTGTTGGGGTTGGTCCAGCCGGCGGTTGCGCCTTCGTCATAACGACGCCAGGAGGAGTTTCCGGATTTCACCGGCTGCAACCAGTTGCTGTCGGTTGGCACGTCATGGTTGGCGCAATTATTCTCCCAGGTTTCCAAGTCTGACACATAAGGCAACAGGGCAAATTTTGTGGTGTTTACATCCACTTTCACCGTATCACTGTAGAAAACATCACCTGTATTGTTGCAGGTAACGCGCAGCCGGTAGTAGTGCGTAATCTGCGGAGCTGCATTGGTGTAGTTATTCGTAGTGGAATTTCCGGGTGCATTGAAAGGCGTAGGCAGGAAATTAGGATCGGGGCTACGCTCCCATTGGTAAGCCAATCCACTAAAGGCTGGCAGCGGCGACTTAATACTAAAGCTATCTGTCGGGCATAGGTAGATAGTACCGGTTGGGTTAACCGCTACGGACGGCATTCCTGCACATGGCGGCAATTCAATTACATTGATGTCATCAATGCTCATCACGTTTGTAGCCGTGCTACTGGTTGTTGCGTTAATCCCGAAAGAATAATCACCGGTTGTGGCAGGCGTATATATGGTAATAAACTCCTTATAAGTGGTGGTACCGGCATTCGGGATCGCATCCAGCAACGTGGTATGCTGCGCCTGGTTTGGAGCCGTTCCAACAGTCGCCTGCAGAACCGGATACGGGGTGCTGGTGGAAGTGCGATACCAGAAACTAAACCGGTACGTCATGCCACCTTGCAGGGTCATCATCGGCGTAAACATCCACTCATTGAGCGAAGTGCCTTGGAAGACGGCATATTTAGAGCCGCTGGGGGTATGGTTTGAACCCGGTCCGCCACTGAAGTAGGTGTTGGTTCCCAGTGCGAGGTCTGTAACGGTAAAGCAGGTTGGCAAATCACTGTTGCGGGTAATGCTTTCAAACGTTTCCTGATACGGAACGGTTACGGTATAAGGGGTAATGACAAACGGTGCAGTCGTATCTGAGTTAACGCCCGTGCTGCTGCTGGTGCAGGTAACTTCAAGAGTGTACGTTTGAATAGCTGTTGTTAGCGGTGCGGTCAGGTAAGTAGTCGACATCCCCAAGGCTCCGCCCACAGGAGACCCGTTCAACAGCCACTGATAAGTGAGATAGCTGGCAGCCGTCTGGCCGGTTACGCTCAATTCTACCTGCGAACCCGGGCAATTCACAACAGTAGTAGAAACGATGGTCCCCGGATTGGGCGTACCGGTACAGGGCGGCAACACTTTTACACTGATATCGTCAATGGAAAGGTAGCCGGTTGCATTGGTTGGGCTGGTGCTGAGGTTACCGATACCAATAAAGTAAGTGCCATCCGCATCCGGCTTAAAGCGATAGACGACCTGTTTATACGCAGTGTCTGTTGTAGTATGAATAACACCCAGCGTGTATTTAATACTATCTACCAAAGCACCGGTACCGATGGTCGTCCGGTTATTTACGTCAATGCCGTTTCCATCGGTGGCATACCAATAACTAATCTCATAGGTCAGGTTTCCCTGCAATGGCAGCCCCGGCGTAAAGAAATAATCTTCCCGATTATTATTGTACTTAAAGGCCGCAAACTTGCTGCCACCCGGTGTATGGTTTCGCCGGTTATAAGTTGTTTGATTGGAGATGTACGTCAGGTTGGTCGTGCCCAGATCTGTCGCCTTCATACACGGCGGCAGCTGGTTGTTCGACGTGATGCTTTCAAAGTCCTCAAAATAAGGCAATCCAGCAGCCAACGGAGTAATGGTAAAAGTGGCCGAAATGGTGCTATCGCCAGTCAGGCGGCATTTGGCAATGACCCGGTAGTCTGTATTAGAAGTAGGCCGGTCGCCATATACCCGACCATTATTGATACCCCGCTCACTCCAGACACTACCGGTAATCGCATCCTGATATTCCCAACGGAAAACAATACCGGTATCAAAGGAGGTGCCTGGAATAGAAAGTGTAATGCTGTCGCCTACGCAGGGAATCGCAATGTTAGAAACAATTGCCCCTACGGTTGGCGGACCGCTACAAGGGGTCAGCGGAACCACTTGGAAGGTATAATCTTCAAATTCACCATTATGGCTGGTAAGACAGGGGCCGGAAGGACCCGTACTCGGCGTGTAGCTATTACCAATCCGCATTCGGGTGGGGCCCGGAACTGCGTTGTTTGGAACCGTAAAGCTGCCCGTTTGCGTATACTGATAAGAAGTGCTGGCAAATACTTTCTCCCCTGCATCGTTGAAGTCGCCATCCTGATTCCAGTCCACCCAGATACCGGTACCAAAGTTGCTGTAAGTAGAATGGTCAACTGTAAAACTTACCGACTCGTTTGGTAACTGGGCTACGATTTGCGAAGTAAAAATACCATAACCACCAGGTGAGTAACCCGTGTTAGCATTGCTAATATTAGTTATCCCACCGGTAGTGGAGACGCTTTTGATGTAATAGTTGGCATTGCTACCGGAAGGAATACAATAACAACCATTTGAAGGTGTCTGTGCAACCGAAACCGGTGCAGAAGTGTCCGTACCACCGGCATTACAAATAATGTAAACCCGGTACTGCGTAGCTACCGTCTGAGAAGTAATTGTACGGGTATTCGCAGCCGAAGTCGTACCAATATTGGTCCAAGTAGCACCACCGTTGGTTGAAGACTGGAACTGATACGTCAGACCCGAAAAAGTGTTCGGCATCGCAGTGAGCGTAAACGGCAGGTTCGGACAGGCAGAGGTCATGCTACTGCTGATCGAGGCCGAAGGCGCACCCGCACATGGTGTCAGCGCAATAACATTAAAGGTATAATCTTCAAACTCGCCATTGTGACCGGTGAGACACGGGCCGGAAGGACCGGAACTTGGTGTATAGCTGTTACCAATCCGCATCCGGGTGGGACCAGCGAGCGCTGTGATCGGAACCTGAAAGCTACCGGTTTCCGTGTATTGATAAGCAGTACTGGTAAATACTTTCTCACCTGCATCGGTAAAATCACCGTCTTGGTTCCAGTCAACCCAAATGCCTGTACCAAAATTGCTGTAAGTGGAGTGGTCAATTGTAAAACTTACCGACATGGTTTGAACCTGAGTTACACTCTGAGAGGTATAATCTGCATAGCCACCGGCAGAATAGCCAGTCCCCAGATTACTAATGTTGGTCGTCCCACCTGTTGTAGAAACTCCGTCAATATAATAATTAGCATTGCTACCGGAAGGAACGCAATAACAAAGGTTTTGCGGATTTTGACCAACCAACACCGATGCAGAAGTTGTCGTACCGCCACTGGCACAGGTTACGGTAACGCGGTACTGTGTGGCGCTGGTTTGCGATGCTACCGTCCGTGTAGCGGCGGAAGAGGCAGTCCCCAGATTGCTCCAGGTAGCCCCGCCATTGGTAGAAGACTCAAACTGATACGTATATCCGGAAAGCGGCCCGGTCGTGGCAGTAAGCGTAAATGGCACATTCGGGCAGGTTGAAGTAACGCTGCTGGTGAGCGATACTGTGGGTGCCCCCGTACAGGCAGTCAGGTTCGTTACCGTTACATCATCAAGGAAAATATCGGTCTGATAGGCCGACTGGGCCTTAAAAATAATATATTGGGAGGTTCCGCTAAAAGAAGCCGGCACATTCACCGTGTATTGCTGCCACTGACTGGTGGAAACATTTGCGCTGGGGGCTACCCCAAACAAACGGGTCGCACCAGTGGCGCTTGCCGTGCTGTTGATTAAAACCACAACAGAGTCTGCAGCAGATTGGCCGCTATTCCGATACAACCAGAAAGAAATCACTTTTGCCCCGGCTGGCGAAGCAAAATTGATAGCCGGCGTAATAAGATTCGACACACCACCGGCGTCAATATCCCAGGCATTATAGAAAGCCATTCCGGCACCGGAGTGTGGGCCGGCGGAATTGTCATAAGGCGGAGTTGCAGTAGTAGTACCTCCCGGAACCCGTACCCAACTGGTCTGGCCCGGAATATTGGCATTATTTCCTGTTCCGTTTACCGTCCATCCGGTAGGCGGGAAAGTGGCTCCGTCAAAGGACTCAGACAGGATTACCTGCGCCTGACTAGTGGTTCCGAATAGCAACAGCAGGGTTAATGCCAAAACCGAGAACTGGAATACACTCCGCAAGAACCAGTGAAAACGCCCATTAACAGGCGATACAGAAGTAGAAGTTTTGCTCATAGCAAGTGTTGAATACAAAATCAGAAAATTCCAAAAGCGCATACGGTCACCCGAGCACAAACGCCCTTAGAGCCTTCTAAGGTAAGAAATTTTTCTATTCACAATCCAAATAGTTAATTCCTTTCCCAAAAAAAAATCGCTGCGCGCAGTGTTGGAGGCCGCCAAAGCCCACGTGGGCTTTCCTTTAGACGCCCGTTTCCGGAAAAGGGTTGGGGATTTCCGGAAATTTCCGGAAAAACAAGCGCTTGCCAAGCCTTCCCAATCCTGTATAAACTTCATAAACTTTATAAACCGCATCAACCCTTATCAACCCCAAAAAATCACTCCTCCCTACCTTTGCGCCTCGTATGCCACTCGATACTTCCATCCGCTCCGTTCTCATTATCGGCTCCGGCCCCATCGTCATCGGCCAGGCCTGCGAGTTTGACTACTCCGGCTCCCAGGCCGCCCGCTCCCTGCGCGAAGAAGGCATCAAAACCATTCTAATCAATTCCAACCCGGCAACGATCATGACCGATCCAATCGTGGCCGACAAGGTGTATCTCCAGCCGCTCACCCCGGAAAGCATCGAAACCATCCTTCAGGAAAATCAGGTGGACGCCGTGCTGCCCACGATGGGCGGCCAAACGGCCCTCAACCTCGCAAAGGAATGCGACGAAATCGGCCTTTGGGAAGAATACGGCGTCCGCCTCATCGGGGTGGATATCAAAGCCATCGACAAAGCCGAAGACCGCGAAAAATTCCGGCAATGGATGCTCGAGCTCGGCGTGCCGGTAGCCAAAGCCCGCATCGCCAACTCGCTGCTCGAAGGCAAGGAAACGGCGCAGGAAATCGGCATTCCGCTGGTAATCCGCCCTTCGTTTACCCTCGGCGGCACCGGCGGCGGACTTGTTTTTGAAAAAGAACATCTCGACGAAGCCCTCGAACGCGGCCTCACTGCTTCGCCCATCCACGAAGTGCTGGTAGAACAGGCCGTGATGGGCTGGAAGGAATTTGAACTGGAACTGCTGCGCGATGCCAAAGACAACGTGGTGATTATCTGTACGGTCGAAAACCTCGACCCGATGGGCGTTCACACCGGCGACTCTATTACCGTAGCGCCTGCCATGACGCTGCCCGACACGGCTTACCAGCTGATGCGAAACACGGCCCAGAAAATGATGCGCGACCTCGGCAACTTCGCCGGCGGTTGCAACGTACAATTCGCCCTCAACCCGGAAACCGAGGAGATTATCGCCATCGAAATCAACCCGCGTGTGAGCCGCTCTTCGGCGCTGGCCTCCAAGGCCACCGGCTACCCGATTGCGAAAATCGCAGCTAAGCTCGCCGTAGGCTATACGCTCGACGAACTCAAAAATCCGATTCTCCAAAACACCTCCGCGTTTTTTGAACCGGCCCTCGACTACGTCATCGTCAAAATGCCGCGCTGGAACTTCGATAAGTTTAAAGGTGCCGACGACACGCTGGGTTTCCAGATGAAATCGGTGGGTGAAGTCATGGCCATTGGCCGCACTTTTCCGGAAGCACTCCAGAAAGCCTGTCAAAGCCTCGAAAACAACGCCACGGGCCTTTCCTTTATCTCGGCCCAGCGCCTGAAGCCCGAAGAGCTACTCGAAGGCCTCAAACGCCCGACCTGGGACCGCATTTTCCGGATTAAAGAAGCCCTTGCTGCCGGCATTTCCATTAAATCGCTGCGCGAACTGACGCATATTGACCGTTGGTTTCTTTACCAGATTCAGGATATCGTCAATCTTGAAAAAGAAATTGCTGCCTGCAAGCACCTGGAGTCTATTGATAAGGAACTGATGCTCCGCGCCAAGCAGATGGGCTTTTCCGACGAGCAGATTGCCGAATCCCTCCGCGACTGCACCGCCGACGAAGTGTATGATTTCCGGAAAAAGATGGGCATTACCCGCGTCTTTAAAATGGTGGATACCTGCTCCGCCGAGTTTGAAGCTGTCACACCGTATTTCTACTCCACGTTTGAGCGGGGCAGTTTAGCCGAATAAAACGATTTTCAGCATAAAAAAGGGCTTGCATTCGGGAAATGCAAGCCCTTTTCTTTACATATTCTTGTATTTGACAAGAAGCGGTCGCCAATCAGGTGCGCTTTACTTCTTTTTGTCACCCTGATCTTGTCAAAGGGCCTCTATCCCTCACGCAAAACCACCCGTCAGGTTTTAAAAACCTGACGGGTGGTTTTCTCTGGATAAGCAAGGCACTTCGTAAGGCGTGCACTTTATCCTTGCCACCTATAACTTTCTATGTGGAATGTTGTAGAGACGTTGCATGCAACGTCTCTACGGAACCGGTATGCTATTGAGCACCTGTTATTGATATATATCTACCTATTTCCGTTTCCTAAATCCGCTCCGTTCCTTCCGGGTCTGTATAAATCTCTTCGGCCTCGCGCAAATCTTCTTCGGTAAAAATGGCCTTTAAATCCACGGCAAATTGGGGAAAGATACCGGACGGCACTACCGCATCCGCCGGGTACATTTTCCGGAACTGAAAGACGCCGTCTTTCAGGTCGAAAACCGTAACCACAAAGTGGGCAGCATCTACCAGCCAGTATTCCCGCACACCGGCTTCTTCGTAAAGCCGGTATTTGGTATCAATTTCTTTTTTGGAATTGCCCGGCGAAAGGATTTCAATCACCCAGTCTGGCGCGCCGTTGCAGCCGCGACGGTTCAGCTTGCTTTTATCACAAACCACACAGAGGTCCGGCTGGACAACCGTAGTGTTTTTGCGGGGATGATCCTTTTTCTTGGAATCCGGTAAGACCACATCAAAAGGAGCTGTGAAAACCTCGCAATGCTGTTCTGTAAAATAAGCTAACAGCTGCCGCATCAACCGCGTCACGTAGCGTTGATGCGATAAAGCAGGTGCCGGCGACATCCGCGAAACCCAGCCGCGCAACAGCTCGACCCGCTCCCGGAATTGCCAAGTCAGGTAGTCGGCATACGTATATTGTCTGGAAAAATCCAGCTGATTAATGTCTGTAATCATGGCGCACCGGAAAACGCATTTCCTTAATTCAGCCCATAGGCAAACACAAACGGCGCTTTGCCGCCTTCCCGTAGGGCCTGCCGCACTTTTACCGGCTTGCGCACCACCTTATAGCTTTGCAAATCAACCACTTCCATTCCGTAACCGGTCATTTTCTTTACCGACACAAAGCGCAGGTATCCCAGCAAAAGCACTGCCGACAACAAATCGGTTGCCAGCACTTCCTGCTGATAGCGCATCCAGGTTTTGTTTTGTTTTCCCCACATAATTAAAGGCTGTTTTAATAAATTTCGGGGCCGGCCTTAGCGCATCGAGCGCGGCACATAGGCCCGGTTGATATCCGACCCGCAACCGCATTTTTTGCTGCTGCTGCATCCCTGCAAAAGCCCGGCCACCAGCAAGGTTATCAACGTGAAACGAACCAAATGGTTGGGCAAGATCTTGTGCGTTTTCATAAAAGTACCTTTGTAAAAATACGGTTTTTTCGTTGCAGTCTGCCGCCAAAAAAATTCTGCTTTCCCCGCTCGACTGGGGCCTCGGCCACACCACGCGCTGCCTGCCGCTGGCCCGTCAGCTCCAAACGCTTGGAGCACAGCTTTATTTTGCCGGAACGGAAACGCAGATTGCTATTTTCCGGAAATCGGTGCCCGAAGCTACGTTTTTGCCCCTCGAAGGCTACAACGTTCGCTATGCGCAAAGCCGTCAGGGCTTTATGCCCAAACTGTTGCGCCAGCTTCCCGGTATTTTCCAAACCATTCAGAAAGAACATCAGTGGCTTTTGGAAATGGCCGCAAAGCACCGCTTCGATGGCATTCTGTCCGACAATCGCTATGGCCTGTGGCACCCACAAATACCAAGCGTTTTCCTCACCCACCAGCCCGGCCTCAAAACCGGCTTCGGTCCGGCAGCCGACGCTTTCTTTGCCCGTTTCCATCAAAAGTTGATGCGGCGTTTTGGAGAAATCTGGCTGGTGGATGGCCCAGACTTTCCGGGATTGAGCGGCGATTTGGCGCATCCTGCACGCCTGCCCCAAAGCAGCCGGTATATCGGCCTGCTTTCGCAGTTTTGGGGCGAAATTTCCGGAAATTCCACCCCTAAAAACAGCCTTGTGATCTTGCTTTCCGGCCCCGAACCGCAACGCAGTATTTTATCCCAAAAGCTCTGGGAACAAGTGTCCTATTTTCCGGAAATTCCGGTCGTTTTTATAGAAGGAAAGGCCGACGCGCCGGTGCGAGCGTCTCTTTCTTCAAATGTCCAATGGGCCGCCCAATGTGACGCAGCGGTGCTTCAGCCCTTGTTGCAGAAAGCCCGATTCGTGGTTTGCCGCAGTGGTTACAGCACGTTGATGGACGCGGCGGTCCTGGGCCTTAAATTGATTTTAATCCCTACGCCCGGCCAGACGGAGCAGGAATACTTGGGGAAAAGTCTTTTCAAAGGTCAAAAAGCGCTGTGTTTCCGGCAGGAAGCTTTTGATTTAAAAACGGCTTTGAAAATCGCTTTGGATTTTCCGTTTTTGCCGCTGGGAAAAAGGGAAGATGCGGGGCTTTTCAGTCCGGTTTTAGAGCGTTGGTACCGGAGTTTATAGGGGCATTCGGTATCGCCTCTCCTAAATATAACGAAGGTGTGATGAAGTCCATTTTCTCATACAATTGTTTTGTCACCCTGCCAAAGGCAGGGTCTCAGAATAACGTTTCAGACCGATTGGTTTCCGCTCCGTGATGAAAGCATCCCTAGATGCAAAGGCAAACACTTTGTCAGGAAAATTCTGTAAGTCTCTTCTTTAATTTTGATACCTATGGAAACAGTTATCGTACAGCCCGGCTCCAAAAAGAATCTGGAAGTTTTAAAAGCATTTCTGCAGGCTTTAAAGATGGATTTTCGAGTGGCTCACGAGGCTGCCTCAAACGTTGTTACCAATCCCGAAACGCTGCGCCGGATAGAAGCCTATGAAACAGGTAAAACAAAGCCGATTCAGAAAATAGTTTTAGGGTCAAAAGCGCAGGATTTAAGTCTGTGAAAATCTGCGGCCAGCTGTGAGAAAAACAACTTTCCTTCCACTCAAATATTCTCACAATAATTATTCTAAACACGTTTTCGCATAATTAGCTTTGCTCTCTTATGCGTCGCACGCTCCTGCTTTTTGCGCTTTTTATTTCCGGAAATTTAACCGCACTTCACGCCCAAATCCCCCTGCGCGGCACCGTTACCGACCGTGCCGGCAAGCCGCTGAAAGGCGCTTCCGTTTACCTTGAAAACACGCTGGACGGCGGCACTTCCGATTCCACCGGCCACTTTTCCTTCACCACCACCGAAAAAGGTTTTCAAACCCTGTCGGCGACCCGCGCAGGCTACGAACCGGGTGGCACGCCACTGCAAACCGACACAATTTCCCCAAATACAACCTTTGTTATCCGCCTCAAAAAATCGGCGACCGACCTCGAAGAAGTTACTATCACCGCCGGTTCTTTCGACGCAGGCAGCTCTTCCAAAACCATCCTGAAACCTTTGGACATTATAACCACAGCCGGAGCCAATGCCGACGTGGTTAAAGCCATCCAAACCCTGCCCGGCACGCAACAGCAAGGCAACCAAACCGGCCTTTTTGTGCGCGGCGGCGATGCCAGCGAAGCAGCGGTAATTGTGGATGGCCTCACGGTTCAAAACGCGTTTTTCTCCTCGGCACCCGGCGTGGCAGCCCGCTCGCGCTTTATGCCGTGGAATCTGAAAGGCGTTTCGTTTTCGTCCGGTGGCTACAGCGCCCGCTACGGTCAGGCACTGTCTTCGGTTCTGGAGCTGAACACGCTCGACATGCCGGAAAAATCTACCGTCAATCTCGGGGCCAATATGGCCGGCGTTTATGTTTCCGGCAGTAAGCTCTGGGACAGCACTTTTTCGGTGGAAGGCGGCGCTTCCTATACCAATCTGGAGCCATTCTACAAGCTGGCCCAAACCAATTTTGACTTTTACGACGTGCCCAAAGGCGGCAGCGGCAATGCCACCCTCACCTGGCGGCCCCGGAAAGGCGGACTGCTAAAAGCGATGGGCAATTTCACCCAATTCCGCAGCGGCACCGAGGTGCCCAACCCCGACAGTCCGGCGCAGGGCTTGCGCTTTGGCATTCAAAACCGGAACGCCTATGGAACGCTTTCTTACCGGCAGTTGATTGGTACGAAATGGAATCTCTACGGCGCAGCGCTCTACGCCGACAACAAAGATGAAATCGACCAGAACGGCGTTCCTGCCTCGGCTGCCGACCGCCGCACGCAGGGCCGGCTGGAAGCCACACGCTACTTCGGTCGCCGTTTCACGCTGCTGGGGGGCGGCGAAGCCAATCTGATTCGCTACGAGCGGAGCTACGGCACGCTGCCTCAAAGTGCTTTCGACGAAACGCTGCTGGCGGCTTATACAGAAGCGACCTGGACACCGCTGCACTGGCTTTCCGTAAAACCCGGATTGCGTTTTGAGAACAGCTCTTTGTTGAAAGAAGCTATGCTTTCGCCCCGCCTGAGTGCGGCTTTTAAAACCGGTCGGCGCGGCACGGTTTCGCTTGCCGGGGGTCTTTTCTACCAAAATCCCGACCCTTCGCTGCTGCTGTATGGCTACCGGCCCGAACCGGCCCGCGCTACGCACGCCATCATCAATTACCAGTGGATGACCGATACGCGGACGCTGCGGGTGGAAGCCTATTACAAAAAATACGACGACCTTGCCCGCGAATCGGCGACGTTCTATGATCCCAATCCGTTTCACTACCCCATTGGTCCGGTGCTGGCCACTGGCGACGGCTACGCGCAGGGCGTGGAGCTATTTTGGCGCGACCGCAAGACGGTGAAAAATCTGGATTACTGGGTTTCTTACAGCTACATTGACACGCGCCGCCAATACCGGAATTATCTCGCCAAAGCGCAGCCCGATTTTATCGCTACGCACAACCTGAATCTGATTGGAAAATACTGGATCAATAAGTGGGGTTCGCAGATAAATATTTCCTACAACTACGCCAGCGGCCGGCCCTATTACAACCCGCACAACCCGGAATTCCTCGGCGACCGCACCCCTGATTTCCACAATTTGTCGCTGACATTCAACAAGCTGTTTTCTATCGGAAAATGGTTTACGGTAGCCTATGCCGGGGTGGATAACCTCACCAACCGGAAAAACGTTTTCGGCTATCGCTACCGCAACGCCTCCGACACGCATCCGCTGCCGCAATATCCGGCTCTTTTCCGCTCGTTTTTCGTGGGCTTTAATCTATCGAGAACGGAGTTTAACCGGGATGAGTTGTAAGTGCTTTTGGGACGCAAAGAAGATTTCAGCAATCCGATGGATAGATCTGCAAAAATCTGTGGATTTCTGTGAGCCACACAGGTCTTTTGCTGCAAAAAACTTCCGGAGATTTCCGGAAATCGTTTCTTTAAAATACCCTTTTTAAGACCCCGGAAGCCCCCTTATTTTCTCCACTGCTACCGGTTATCTTTGCCTTCCTTTTTTCAAACGGGAACCTCTACCATGCGCTTCATTATTTCTTCCACCGCTTTGCTTCGCAGTCTGCAACAAGTAGGCGGCGTGATTGCCACCAACACCGTGCTTTCCATTCTCGAAGATTTTCTTTTTGAGCTGAAAGACAATGTGCTGACGATCACGGCAACCGACCTGGAAACGATGATGCGCGTGAGCATCGAAGTGGCCGAAGCACAGGGCGACGGACGCATCTGCATCCCGTCCAAAATTCTGCTTGAGTACCTCAAAACCCTGCCCGAGCAGCCGGTGACTTTCCACGTCAACGAAAGCGACGGCAGTATTGAAATGAGCTCAGCTTCCGGAAAATACCGCATTGGCGGCGAGCGCGCCGACGACTTTCCCAAAGAACCCGCAGCAACCGACACCACGGCGTTCACCATGCCGGCTATTGCCCTGATTGAAAGCATCAATAAATCGCTTTTTGCCGTTTCTGCCGACACCCTGCGCCCTGCGATGACCGGTGTCTATTTCGAGCTGGGCAAAGACGGCGTCACATTCGTAGCCACCGATGCGCACCGCCTCGTGAAGTATGGCCGCGCCGACGGCGCAGCCCCGCAGCAGGCCGGTTTTGTGGTGCCCAAAAAGCCACTTCAGCAACTGCGCACCGTGTTGCCCGCCGACGAAACGCAATTACAGATTTCGTTTAACGAGTCGCACCTGTTTGTGAGCACCGAGAAGCTGGCCCTTTCCTGCCGCCTGATTGACGCACGCTTCCCGGATTACAAAGCCGTTATCCCGAAAGACAACCCTTACAAACTGGCGATTGACCGCGGGGCATTTGCCTCGGCCTTGCGCCGCGTGGGCATCTTTGCCAACAAAACCACCAATCAGGTCTTGCTGGATATTGCCGGAAATTCGTTGCAGCTCTCGGCGCAGGACGTGGATTTTTCTTACGAAGGCAAGGAAACGCTGCCGTGTTCCTACAACGGCGAAGACATGAAAATCGCTTTCAACGCCAAATTGATGTACGAGATGATTCAAAACATGGAAGGCGAGGAAATTATCCTGGAGCTGAGCACCCCAACACGCGCCGGCATTTTCCGCCCTTCCGAGGAAGCTGAAGGCGAGGACTTGCTGATGCTGCTGATGCCGCTGATGGTGGGGCTGTAAGACAAACGACGATAGATTAAAGACAAAAGAGCAGGGACCGGAATGGGTCTCTGTTCTTTTATTTGAAATTGGTTCTCTCGCCAACACCATACATCAGGCGGACACGCGCATCGTGTCCCTACCGTTAATGCAACACACTCCGCAATACCGGCAGCGAACGGATATTCCCCAAATGGTCGGTGTGGCGTTGCAGAAAGGCGATGTACCAATCCAGCACACGCTGCCGGGCATCCGGTGGTGCCATCACGGTAACAATATCGGGCAGGCTGCGGGCCGTCAAAAACACATTCATCAGTTTGACGTCGTCCTGCGAAAGCGGCGTGCCTTCAAAGGGTGGGTTCGGCGAAAAGCCGCCTTCGGCCAAGTCCAGATAAGGCGTTTCCGGGCTGTAATTTCCGGAAACCGAGTAGCCCATCAGCTCGCCGCAGCGAATGAGAAAAAAAAGCGGCAGGTGGGAACAGAAATCGGCGGGCAGGCGGTCGGTGTCCTGCAAAAAAGCGGTCGCGAAGTCAAAGACTTCAGGCGCAGGCGCGTCGGGCGGCAACAGGCGCAGCAAAATCTCAATGACAAAAAGCGCGATGCTGTTTTTGACGACTTCCTCGGTGATGGTTTGATATAGGAAGGCCGGCTCAAACTCGCGCACCAGGTGCATGTTTTGGCCCGGCCGGTCGTAGGCCACGAGATTCAACTGCGAAGCGGGTTGCAATAATCCGGCGCGGCTGCTGCGCGTTTTGGTGCCTTTACGTACGCCTTTCAGGATAAAGGTTTGCACGCCTTTGTTGCGGGTAAAAGCGGTTGTTATCAGGCTGGTTTCACCGAATTTTATGGAACGCAGCACCAGGCAGCTGTGCGATAGAATCATGGTTTATAAAAACAAAATTCGGGGCCGGAAGTTGGTTTTAAAAGTGCTCCACTGATTCACCCAATGCCTTGTTTTTCTTCTTTTTAAAGGGGCTCACAAAAACATACTGTACACTCAGGTGTGGATAGAAAGGCTCCGCGAATGCTTTGGTTTGTGGATAAGCGACACCCGCCTGTAAATGCAGTTGGTGGGTTTCCTTCCCGATCCGCCCGAAAAGGAAGGGCTCGAAGCTGTTGAACCCCTGACCTACACCATCATCCAGTATAGGAAAGCCATCCACAGCCCGGTATTCGTCAAATATCTGCCTGCTGACTTTAACACCAAAACCGCCTTCTACATGCTGCGCCTCACCCCGAAGCAAAGTGGTATAGGCCATCAGCCAATATCGGTGATAACGGATATTCAGATCACTTGCCCAGCGCTTTGAGGACAGTGGAAGTGCGTCATCCCTTCTTTGTATAGATCCGGCACTATACCCTCCATAGAGCGCAAAGCCATATCGAGCCTTTAGGATATGATAATATCCAACTCCTATTTCGCCAAGTATCTGACGTAGGTAAGGTTCAGTCGGCACATTGTGATCTTTGTAATCTGGGTAGCGGCTTTTAAAATCCTGACGATAACTTCCTAAGATACCAATGTGTGGCAGGGGTGAAAAGGCAGCGTTGACTTCCGGTGCAGGCAAAAAGGGTGTAAGACGGATTTTAGCGCCAGCGCTTATTTCATAATCTCCTACCCGGCGCAGATTGGGCGCATAGTTACTGGTAGCCACATAGCTTTTGGTTGAACAGCCGGAAAGAGAGAAAAGCGCGCATACCAGCCAAATACCTTTTGGAATTTTCATAGGATGCTGAGGGTATTTTAAAGTTAAGATACACTTGTTCAGCATTTTTAAGCAAAAAAAGCCCCACGAATGCAGGGCTTCTTTATTCATTTCCGGAAATTTTCGCTTACGGCATCTTGTCCAGAATCTCGTCTACAATACCATACTTGATGCTTTCTTCGGCGTCCATCCAATAGTCGCGCTCCAGATCACGGAGCACGCGGTCAAATGGTTGCCCGGTGGCTTCGCTCAGGATTTTAGCGCCCATTTCCTTCGTCTTTTTAATCTGAATGGCCTGGATTTCTAGGTCGGCACTTACGCCGCGCATATAGCCGCCCAGGGATGGCTGGTGGATCATCACCTCCCCATGCGGGAAAATGCCGCGCTTGCCTTTGGTGCCGCCCGCCAACAGGATAGAGCCCATAGACGCAGCCAGACCCATGCAAATGGTGCGCACCGGCGACTTGATCATCTGCATCACGTCATAGATCACCATGCCACTCGTCACCACGCCGCCCGGCGAGTTAATGAAAAATTTGATTTCTTCCCCCGGCTTGTCGGCGTCCAGCAACAAGAGGCGGTTCACGATGTCTTTGGCAGATTTGTCTTCCACCGCGCCCCAGAGATACACCGCCCGCTTTTCAAAAAACAGCTCGTCGGAGCGCTTCGCCCACATCGAAAGCGGGTGTTGGGGCTCGGCAGCAGGCAGGTTTTCTTCATCGGGTGTGCGGTCGTCATCGTCGCCGTCTTCATCCTGACGGAACGGCAGGTGCAGATATTTATCGTTCAGCATTTTGCTTTTATTTCTTTGAAATTTAAAGAGAATGATTTCCGGAAATTTCCGAAAAAAGGGCGCTTAGGAAGCTTCTTCTTCCTTTTTTGCCTTTACTTTTTTGGGATTTACACCCAGCACCTCGTCCACAAGACCGTATTCCTTTGCTTCTTCGGCAATCATCCAGTAGTCGCGGTCGCAGTCGGCAGCCACTTTTTCGTAGGACTGACCGGTGTGCTCGGAAATAACGGTGTACAGGTTTTTCTTTACCCGCTGGATTTCCTTCACGGTGATTTCAATATCGGTTGCCTGTCCGCCAATCGCCGACGACGGCTGGTGGAGCATAATCCGGCTGTGGCGCAGCGCCGTGCGCTTGCCTTCCGCGCCTGCGCACATCAGCACTGCACCCATGGAGGCCGCAATACCGGTGCAAATCGTGCTCACGTCGGGGTTGATCACCTGCATCGTGTCATAGATGCCAAGGCCGGCATACACCGAGCCGCCGGGTGAGTTCAGGTACATCTGTACATCGCGGGTGCGATCCACGCTTTCCAGAAACAGCAATTGCGCGGTTACGATATTGGCCACCTGGTCGTCAATTCCGGTGCCCAGGAAGATGATGCGGTCCATCATCAGGCGGGAAAAAACATCCATCTGGGCCACGTTCATCGGACGCTCTTCAATGATGTAAGGCGTCAGATTGGTCGGCATCGGGATGTCCACTTTAGCGCTGTAATCATCCAGCGTATTTCCGGACATGCCCAGGTGTCCGACGGCATATTTTCTAAATTCCTTTGGATTCATTCGGAGATTATTTTCAGTCTTTCTTAGAGAACAAATATCAAGCCCGAACGGAAAAGATGCCAGAAAGGCAGAAAAGGGGTGATGACCCGCGCATCTGACGGTAGGTAGAGGCAAGGCATGCCTTGTCTCTACAGAAGCGGAATGGTATTACACGATACTCCGGTTCTCGGTTACCCAAGCCCGGATGTACTCGGCGATGTCGCTTGTTGTAGTGCCGGGCGCAAAAAGCTGTCCAACGCCTTGTTGGCGCAGGGCTTCCATATCGTCGGCGGGAATAATGCCGCCACCGGTGAGGAGTACGTCATCCAGTCCTTTTTCTTTCATCAGGGCCAGAATGCGGGGAAAAACCGTGTTGTGTGCGCCGCTCAATATGGAAACACCAATGGCGTCCACGTCTTCCTGCAAGGCGGCGGCGACCACCGCTTCCGGTGTTTGGCGCAGGCCCGTGTACACCACTTCCATTCCGGCATCGCGCAGGGCGGTAGCAATCACTTTAGCGCCACGGTCGTGGCCGTCAAGACCTACTTTGGCGACCAATACACGAATGGGGCGGTTGAGCTGCGACATAATGTGGGGCAAAAGTAAGGGTGCTGCGCAATTGGACACCCCCGCCTCCGGCGGGGAATTGGAAAATTGGACTGCCTTCGACAATTGGACCGCTTCACTATTGGAGATTAGAGAGTCGCCTCCTTAATTCATCAATCCTGTAATGTAAGTAACCATGGCGCAGCCGTCCAATTTTCCAATGGCCAGAGGCCGTCCAATGTCGCCCAGCGACGTCCAATCACTTCTGTTGGTAGCGCCCCGCCATTTTTTCAACGGTTTCTTTTAGCGGCGTAAACCGGAAATGAGAGAAGGTTTTCCGGAATTTTTCGCTGCTGTAATACACTTTCTGATTGGCCGTCCGGGCGGTTTCACGGGTAACTGTAGAGCGCTTGCCAAATACTTTTTTAACGGCATTCCAGCGCCAGACCAATCCACTCATAAATGGTGTTGCGCGGATGTGAGGCGGCTTTTTGCCCAGCGCGTGGGCCATTTGGGTAAAAACATCTTTGTAGGAATGATTTTCGGCCAGGATAAACCGCTCTTCTTCCACATCGCTTTCCAACAATAAAAGCACGGCAGCCACCACGTCTTTCACATCCACCCAGCCGTTTACGCCCTCGGTATAAAACGGAAATTCGCCGTCCACGACCCGCATCAGCGAGGCCGAGCCGGTTTGCCAGCCACTTTCTGCAAACGGCGCACCCAGCACAATTCCGGGATTTACAATCGCTACCGAAAGGCCTTCGCCTGCGCCGCGCCACACCTCGGTTTCGGCAGCCCATTTGCTACGGGCATATACGCTGTTGGCGCTGCTTTCTTCCCACAACACCTCTTCGGTCAGCACCTCGCCTTCTTTGCTGCGCCCAATGGCCGCCACGCTGCTCACGTGAATGATGCGCCGCGGACCGGAAAGAATCATTTCATTAACGAGGTTAGCGGTCGTTTCGCGGTTATTGTGCAGCAGGGTTTCGGCGTCACCGCTTTCAAACGAAACGGCGGCGGCGCAGTGAATCACTTTTTCCACGCCCTGCAATGCTGTTTCCACATCAAAGACATCCAGCAAATCACAGCGCAGCCACTCCACGCCGGGCAGGTTTTGTAGCTCCGGCGGGGGCGGCGTATTCCGGTACAGCGCCCGCACCGCATAGCCCTTTTCCGAAAGTGCCTGGACGAGATACGAACCGATAAACCCGGACGCGCCGGTAACGAGATGTTTCATGTTTTATGTGTCATGTTTCATAGGACTGTGGATTTTCTTTTGTCTGGGCGGAACATGGTCTTTGGGGACGCAAGCCGGCAAGTTCCCCTTCGGGGATGACAAAAGACCTCCTACAGGCATTGTCCGACTTTTATAAACCATCTAAATCTTTATGATACATGAAACATAAAACATGGCGCTACAGCGCCTGAAACTGTTTCAGAAACCGCAAATCATTTTGCGAATACAAGCGCAGGTCGTTGACGCGATACAGGATTTGGGTGATGCGCTCAATGCCCATGCCGAAGGCAAAACCAGTGTAGATTTCCGGGTCGATGCCGAAGTTGCGTAGCAGATTGGGATGCACCATGCCGCAGCCGAGGATTTCTACCCAACCGGTTTGTTTGCACAGGCTGCATCCCTTGCCACCGCACACCGTACAGGAAATATCCATTTCGGCGCTCGGCTCGGTGAAAGGAAAATACGACGGGCGAAACCGGATTTTGACCTCCGCGCCAAACAGCTCTTCCACAAACTGATAAAGCGTCGCTTTGAGGTCGGCGAAGGACACGCCTTTGTCCACGTACAAACCTTCGCACTGGTGGAAAAAGCAATGGGCGCGCGCCGAAATGGTTTCGTTGCGGTACACCCGACCGGGACAAATTACACGCACCGGCGGCTTTTCTTTTTCCAGCAAACGGGCCTGTACGCTTGAAGTGTGCGTGCGCAAGACCCAGGCGGGATTTTCGCTCACGTAAAAGGTG
>JAEWBT010000068.1 GCA_023391015.1 Bacteroidota bacterium | reverse complement strand
TGGCAGTCTGTGACTGCCTTTTGTGCCAGTCAGAGACTGGCTTCTCCCTACACACGGGAGCCGCTTAGCGAACTCCCGCGCGAGTTGTTTATTTCCGGAAATTTTCTCTTGATTTCCGGAAAAAGCGCAGGTCTATTCATGAAACATACCCCATGACACATGACTTATGACCCATGACACATGTATCAGCCGTTCAGCGCCTGATAAATCAGGAGCTGGTTTTCGGTAATCACCGTGTCGTTGTCGCGCACGCCAGAGCGGATATAAGAGATATCGCCGATTTCGCGCAGCACTTCCACCTCGCGGGTTTCAATGTGGGTGCGGTTGTGATAGACCATTACATAGGTTTTGGCCTGGTCAAAAATCACCGCTTTGGCCGGTATAGCCAGGGCCTGCTGCGACGGCTCTTCGTAGGAAAGGCGGATGCGCGCCCGCATTTCCGGTTTGAGCAAAAAGCCCGGGTTGGGCAACTTTACCCGTACCTGCATCGCCTTGGTTTCGGGGTTGATGACGTTGAAAATCTTGTCCACTTTTCCGGAAAAAGTCTTGTCCGGATAGCTCAACGTAGTTACCGCTGCGTCCATGCCGACGTGCACCTGATTGATGTCGCTTTCGTTGACGTTGGCCAGCGCCCACACCTCGGCAATCTGGGCGATGTCAAAAATGTTGTCGCTCCGGTCGTTGCGGAGTAGCATATCCTGGTTGATATTTTTCTCCACCACAAAGCCGCTAATCGGGGCCCGCACTTCAAACGTAGAGCCGCCGCGGATGTTGTAGATTTTATACGTCTCGGATACGCGCCGCTTCTGTGACTGTGCTTTTTCCAGTTCGCTGCGCGCTTCCAGCACTTCACGCTCGGTGCTGAGCTTGCCGCTGTACATTTCCTGCGCCACTTTCAGTTTGTTGCGCGCCAGCAGCTCTTCACTGCGGGCGTCTTCCAGTTCCTTCGCGTAGCCGGCCACCTCGGTGCTTTGAATGGTAGCGAGCAACTGGCCTTTCTCCACGTAATCGCCCAGTTCTACGTACACGCGCGTCACGTTGCCGCCCACCACCGGAAACACTTCCACCAGCTTGTTGGCGTCGGTGGTGATTTTCCCGAAAAACGTCATTTCAGCCCGCATCGGCAGCCGCACCACGCCCGCTGTTTTCATGGTAGAAAGCATTTTATCGCTGAGGCGAAAGCCTTCTTTCACTTCTTTTTCCGGCGCGCTTCGTTTGCAGGCGGTAGCGGCGAAAAGTGCCAGAAAGACCCATAGAATTAGATGTCGCATTGTTTTGTTTAAAATCATTTGGAGTCCAGGTTCACGTTAAGGGTGTTTTCCAGCGAAAGCCCGGAAAGCAGCGCCGCCTTTTGGATTTCACTGAGTTGGTTTACGGCGTTGTTATAGCTTTCCACGAAGTCGGTGAATTCCAGCAGGGAGATGTTGCGTTTTTGGAAATTGGTAATCGTGCCGCGGTACACCGCGTCCAGATTGGCGACCGTTTCGGGCCGGAGGTTGCGCAGTTGGGCGCGCTGTTGCTGCCAGAGGTCGTATTGCGTTCCGGCCAGCGTCACCAGTTCGGTGCGGCGGTAATCGCGCTCGTAGCGGCTTTGGGAAAGGCGGGCTTCGGCTTCTTTGATATTCCCCCTATTCCGGTTCCAGAGTGGAATGGGAATGCCCAGCGTCAGGTTCACTTCGTTCCGGAAAGCGCCGCTGTTCTGGTCGTAGGAAAGGCCGGCGGTGAGGTCGGGAACGGCGAGGGTGCGTTGCCAGCGCAGGCGCAGTTCGCTGCTTTCGGCAATGCGCTGCGCCGTTTGGTACTCGAGGTTGTTTTCCAACGCATAGGCAATGGCGCTGTCGCGGTTGAGGAAGGGAAAAGGAATCCGCTCGGCTGGCCGCGCTTCGGTTATCACCGGCGTAATGGTTTCGGTAGTGCCGGTGAGCAGCGACAGAATGCGCTGCGATTCCAGGATTTCGCGGGCCAGGTCGGCGCGGTTGGTGCGCAGGTTCAGTACCAGTGCTTCCAGTCGCACCAGCTCTTTGAGGGGCACGTTGCCCTTATCGGTTTGCGTTTGGTAGGCCGTCAGCAGCGTATTCAGAATGCGGATTTGCTCGTCGGTGCGCTGCAGGCGTTGCCGGTCGTAGTAAAGTGTGTAAAAGCTTTGGCGCAGTTGCAGGCGCAGGTTGCGAAGCAGTTGTTCAAATTGCAGGCGGGCAATGGTTACGTTAGACTTAGCAAAGGCCACTTCCCTCTTTTTTTTGCCGCCGAGGTAGATAATTTGTTGAACTTCTACCTCTTTTTGGCCATTTCGCCCCACATCAAACACCCGTTTGTCTTGGGGATTGATGAGATTGAGTCCGGCGGTGGCCTGGGGCAGGTCCCAGATGCGCGCCTGAATCACGGCCGCTTCTGCCGCCGGAATCTCGTACTGGGCAGCGAGCAAAAAGAGGTTATTCTCTTGTAAACTTCTTTCCGCCTCGGCGAGTGTGAGGCTGCGCTGGGCAAAGACGTTTGAGGCCGGGATAAATAAAAAAACGCAGAGCAATGCTCTGAAAAAAGGCAGGATTTCCTTCATGATGAAATGCCTGCAAATGTTTCCTTTGCCGTCTTTAAAGGCGCTTAAGGAAGGGCTTAAAAAGGGCTTAAGACGGTTGGATCACTCCTTAATGCGTCATCTCAAAGTGGCTTTCGTAGGCCGCTAAGTGCTGCTCGGCGATTTCTACGTAATGGCGCTGAAACATTTTTTGTTTTCGTGCTGACCACCTCCCAACCGTATTCAGAATAGTCGTCGTATCCGCGTGTTTGTCATGTTGCCGGATAAAATCCACCGTCGCCAGAAGTTCTAACGAAAATGCAGTTTCAAAGCCGCTGATAAGGTTGAACAGGGCCTTCAGAATCTGTTTTTGACTCACATCCAGTTTTTGGTGGACAAAATTCCGGACCGTTTCGGCCTGGTCGTATTGAAGCTCCAGATTTTCAAAAGCCTTTACTGCCCTTTGCTCTAACCCCCTTAAGAATTTGCCGTTGATATGGTACAGCATGTGTTCTACCCCTACGCTGTAAGGGCCATAGAGGTGCGCTTCAAACTTAAGCTTCTTAAAATCAGTTGCACCCAAGCGTTGCAGTAAGTACGCGATTTTATTGGCTACAAATAAATTAACTGTTTCGCCCTGCGCTTCGTAGTGGTAAAGCGCGTATAAAAGGATGGCGCGGGCTGGTGTCAGTTTGCTATCGCGGGCATTCTGGTTGCGCAACTGGGCTTTTATAGATTCGCTCGGCTCGTAAACAAACACATCTATACCCGTCAACGGCATCAAGTGCTGTTCCATTAAAGGCTTCACAAGCGTCCAATCCAAGCCACCGTTTCCGCAGCCCAACGGGGGCAGGGCAATGCTTTTAATCCCTTCTCTTTGAATCACTTTCACCAATTCCTTTAGTCCTTCTTCTACGTATTCATAGCGGGACGGAAGCTGCCAGTTTGTTTTTGTGGGGAAATTAATAATAATCTTCCGGCCTTCCTTTGTTTGTTCCCGGAAAAGAAGCAGTTTCCCCGGTGCCAACTCTTTGTGTTTACAAGATTCTCTGTAAGCTTTATAGTTATTCGGAAACGCCTCCTTAAACTGCAACGCAATGCCCTTACCCATAACCCCAACGGTATTAACGGTATTGACGAGCGCTTCGGCAGCAGACTCCAAAAGGTTTCCGGTGATGAATTTCATTAGTAATAAAAACTGGGTCTGACCACTACTGGAATGGCTAAATTAGCCTCTTCGACAACGCGGCGCAAGTCTTCCGCCGTTGCCTCATTATAAACAATCAGACCGCTGATACAGTTTACCGGTACCCGGTCATACACCAGAAACTCTGCCTGTTTGCGCCGCTCCCGGTCAGTGTCCTCTTCGGTATTGTGCCACCACTTTTGCTTGACCATATCCCAATCTACCTTATCCAAGTCTTCCAGCTTATTGTAAAAAGTGGAAATGCTTTTCTTGGCGTGGCCGTCCGTAAAGCACCAAATAGCACAATTTTCCAAAACAGTTGTCAGGTTGCAACAGATATAAACAATATCTTCCTGCGGCCGCTGCACCACGCCGGTTCCGTTGCGAATGCGGAGTAACATTGGAGAAAGAGGTCCAAAGTAGAAAGGGACATATTCGCCTAAGGAACCGCCCGGTGGAACAACTCTGACAGGATGATTATGCCGGTTTTCAATCAGCTTGAGATCCCCGATATGGATGTAATCCGGATCGGCTAAAAAATGCTCCCGATAGACTATTCCGTAACGAAGCAGGTGCGGAATGTTGGCTTTGTGCACAATCCTAAAGAGCCGAATGGGATTGGGAAGACTGCCGGGCATGGCGCTGCGCTTATTGGACCCTTTAAAAAAGATGCCCAAAAGTAGCCTGTTATTTCTATTTCGATGGTAAAGGAGTCAACAAAAAGCTGGTTTGCTTCATTTAATGAAGAATTACTGCAATTACATTTTATGTTCCTGAAACCATCTACCCCACCGGAATCCGCACCACAAACCGGTTCAGCCCCTTCTCGCTTACTTCATAGGCTATCCCCGCGCCGTGACTTTCCAGAATACGGGCCACAATGCGCAGACCCAACCCCAATCCGCCGGAATGCTCCCTTGCGTTTTCGCCCCGCATAAACGGTTGAAACAGCTTTTGCCGCTCGGCAGCCGAAAGCACCGGCCCGTCGTTTTGGATGAACACTTCCGTTTCCGTGTCGGCAGGACGAATCACTACATCTACCCGCCGGCTTGCCGAATACTGGTAAGCGTTTTCCAGGAGGTTAAAAAAAGCCACTAACAACAAACCACGTACACCATGAATTTCCGCAATATCCGCGCCTTCCTCGGCCGATTGGATGTCCAGATGCAGCCGGAAATCCGGGTGGTTGCGGGCCAGTTGTTCCGCCGATTCAAAAATCAACTCGTCGGGGCGGCAGGCCTCAGCCTTTTCTCTTGAAGCGCTGTCGGTGCGGGTGAGCAGCAGCAAGGATGCAATCAGTTCGCTTAACCGATGCGCGTCTTCCAGCAGTTTTTGGGCAAATGCTTTTTCCTCTCCCGTTCGGGGCACAGCCAGATAGTTTTCCAGCTGGGCCGATAAGCGTGCGACTGGGGTGCGCAGCTCGTGAGAGGCGTGGGCCGTGAAGTCTTTTTGGCTTTGATAAGCCTCTTCAATCCGCGCCAGCATCCCGTTGAACTCATCGGCCAGAGAGGCGATTTCATCATCTTTATTTTGCACTGCAATGCGCGTATCCAGCGTGTGGGCATGCACTTCTTTTACCTGTTGCAGAAAGCCTTGCAGCGGTTGCAGCAGCCGCCCAATGAGCCGAGCCGGAATCACCCAGGCCAGCAGCGTAAACAATAACCCCGTTCCCAGCAGTACATAAAGCAGAAACTGCTGCTTGCGTTGCCCGATAGAATCAGCAGCCGATACCACAGTGTAGAAAGTCTGGCCGCCTTCTATGTAGCGTAATCCATAGGTTTCGCGACCGTTATGTGTGCGAAAAAAAGATCCTTGTTCAGCCAGCAATTGCAAATCTTCGGGATGCCACGAGAAACGCCGATCGGTGAGGCTGCTGTAAATCAGCTGCCCTTTTTCATCAAAAACCAACGTAACCTCTCCGTCCAGGGTTTCAATATCGTCTTCCGCCAGCCGCTGCGGAATGGCGGCCCCCTGCTCCTGCAAACTGACAATAATGCGGGTCACGGCCGTCCCCGTTTGCCGCAACCGCGTTTCTACCTCTCCCTGCCGGAAATCGGCAAACAAAAAGTAGATCAGCACAGACGACACCGCAAACAACAGCGTAATCAGCAGCGAGACGCCGAGCGAAAGCTTTGTTTTTAAAGTCATGGTGAGGGGAGAAACCAAAAGCCAAAATCCGGAAGCCAGATCTCAAAAACCAAGAACCGGAAATTAGGTCTGGAAGTCTGAATGAATAAGGCCTTCACAGGTATTTTCCGGAAATAACCGCCTTACTCTTCCCGCAGATAATAGCCAAAACCAACACGGGTGTGGATGAGCTTTGGGGTGAAATCGCGATCCACTTTCCGGCGCAGGAAGTTGATGTAAACTTCAATCGTATTGGGGTTGGGTTCAATGTGCGGCTCCCAAAGGGCATCCATAATTTGATTTTTGGAAATCACCCGTCCAGCCGCCTTTGCCAGCAGCGCCAGCAGCCGGAATTCTTTTGGACTCAAGGCCAGATCCTGCCCATTGCGCGTGGCTGTCATGGCGTTCAGGTCAATGGTTAAGTCGGCGATTTCGTAGCGGTTTTCCGGAATTTGCGCATTGCTTTTCCGGCGCAGCAGGGCTTTGATCCGCAAGAGCAATTCTTCCAGATGAAACGGCTTTACCAGATAGTCATCGGCACCTTTTTCAAACGCCTCGGTTTTGTCTTCAATTTCGCCGTAGGCGGTCAGCATCAAAATTGGCAGGGCCGGGTCGGCGCTACGCAACCGGCGGCACACTTCCAGCCCGTTGATGCCCGGCACGTTGATGTCCAGCAAAGCCAGATCGTAGGGCTTGGTGCGCAGTTGCTTTTCTACCAGTCCACCATCATAAACGGCATCGCAGGAAAAATCTTTTTTTTCCAGAAAAGAGCGGATTTCTGCCGACAACACCGGGTCGTCTTCCAGGAGTAAAATAGAGGGTTGCGGGTCGGTGGGCATAGCCTGCAAAGCTCCGGCGCTGCTTTTATTCAGCCAAAGCCCGGTTCGTGTACCTAACTCCTTTCGCTAATAATTCTCTTACCCCAATCCATTCCACAACACCCGCAAGGCCACCAGCCCCAGGCACACGGCCAGCACTTTGATGATTGTGCCGGTGGGGATGCGGTGGCTCAAGGCTGCGCCAATTTGCGCCCCGGGAATGACGCCGATGGCCAGACCTGCCAGCAAACGCAGGGCAAAAGTGCTGTCGTAGTCGCCGTTGAAGTAATGCACCCCCACGCTGATGGTCGCCATGATGGCAAGGATAAAATGCGAGGTGGCCGTGGCGATATACACCGGGAAATAGAGCCACTGCACCATCGCCGGCACGTGGATAATGCCGCCGCCAATGCCCAGCAAAGGCGAGATAAACCCAACAAGAACACTGATGACATTCCCCAAAGTCTGGTTGTAGGAATAGCTAAACGTATGGCCCGCCCTGTCGGTCAGGGTGTGGCGCTTCCAACCACCGCCGGTGCGGATGATAGGTGCTGCTTCAGCGGCCTTCGCCTTGCGGTTTTTGATAAAAAGATAGGCCGACAACACGATGAGTAGCACGCCAAACCCAATATCAAAAGCACGGCGCGGAATGTAATTGGTGAGGTACACACCAATGATAGACCCCGGAATCGTAAACAGCGCAAAGGTGATGCCTGCTTTGTAATCCACCCGCCCCGACCGTGCATAGGCAACCGTTCCGGAAAGCGCATTGGCAGCTACCACAGCAATCGAAATGCCGGTTACCACCTCGGGTGCCAGGTCAGGGAAGGCCAGCAGCAACAGCGGCACGAGCAAAAAGCCGCCGCCTGCACCAATCAGCGTGCCGCAGGTGCCGATGACGAGGCCAATCAAAATCAACACAAAAAAGTTCTCCATGGCCGCTAAGGTATTTCCGGTTTTTTTTCCGGAATTTGGAAGGGAATTTGAGCCCTATCTGAATCCCTTTATCATGCCCATCCCCTTTCCACACACGGTTTATCAGCATCCCCTGCTTTCACCGGAGGCCGTCCGGCGGGTGGAAGAAGCGCATGAAGCAATTTTTTTCCGGAAAAATGAGTCCGTGTTGCGTGCCGGCCAGACGGCTAAAGAATACCACGTGCTCGGCAAAGGCTTGATGCGCAGCTATGTGTATGACCCGGATGGCCGCGACATTACCACGGGCTTTTTCACCGCACCGGGTGTGGTCGTCAACTCAGCGTCGTTGTTTCAGCAGCAGCCTTCGCTGGAGCATTTTCAAACCCTGACCGACTGCACGTGCTGGCGCATTTCATTGCCCGTTTTTCAGGAATTGTTTCATGAGTTGCAAGGGCTGCGGGAATGGGGGCGGGCGTGGATGGCGGGTCAGCTTTTCGAGCACCGGCAGCGGCAGGTAGAGATGATTACCCAACCGGCATTAGAGCGCTATTGCCAATTGTTGGAGCGACAGCCCGATGTGGTGCAATACGCACCGCTGAAGCATGTGGCTACCTACCTCGGCATGACGGATTCGTCGCTTAGCCGCATCCGCAAATCGCTGGCACAAAGCAAGCGCTGAGCGTTTCTGGAAATCCGTTCTGAAAAAGGCTTTTTCTTGTCCTAAGGCAAGAAGAAAGGCATTTTCGAAAACGACTTTTGGGGTAGAAAAATGGAATTCTCTAACCCCAGAAAAAACGTTTTATTATGACCCAGAAAGAAGCCGTCCGTCATTTTAATGAATATCTTTTTAAAGACAACGAAAAAGCCTTTGCCGTAGTGGCCGAAGACGCTACGATGGAATGGCCCGGCTGGAGCGCCGAGCCGCTGCGGGGCCGCGACACCGTCCGGAAATTTCTTGAAGAAAACGGCCCCGAGAAAATGATTTCCTTTGATTTGCTGGGCCTGGTGGAAGAGGGAAACAAAGTAATTGGTCACGGCATCTTCAATACCGTCCGCCAAGGGAAAAAAGAGAAATGCTTTTTCGCCGATTGCTACACGATGCGCGACGGCCAGATCGCCAGGGTGGTGAGCTATATGGTGATGGAACAAAAGAAAGATTCATAACGCTTAAAATTTCCGGAAATCAAAATGCAATCCATCCAACTCACCCCCTACCTCAACTTCGACGGCACCTGTGAAGAAGCCATGAACTTCTATGCCCGCGTGTTTCAAGCCCCTTTTGTGGGCACCTTAACCCGCATGAAAGACGTTCCCGGCGCAACCGGCCTGCAACCGGAATGGGAAAACCGGGTCGTAAACGTGGGCCTGGCCCTCGGCAATCAAATCCTGATGGGTTCCGACATCCTGCCCTCGATGGGCGACAAATTCGTCGTGGGTGATAACCAGTATATCCACATCACCGCGCCTTCGCGGGAAACAGCCGACCGCTGGGCGGCAGAACTGGCCGATGGCGGCTTAGTGGAGATGCCCATGGCCGATCAATTCTGGGGCGATTATTACGGCTCGCTGAAAGACCGCTACGGTACCTGCTGGATGATCAGCCACAACCCACAGCGGCAATAAAGAGCTGGTCTTTTTATCAATATATTTCAAAAAAGCCCTGCGAAGTTTTTTCGGCAGGGCTTTTTTGTGAATCCTAAGAGGTCAGGATTCAAATTTCCGGAAAACCAAGATTGGTTTTCCGGAAATTGTGGTCCTTTTTACCGCCCTTCAATCAACCGCATCAGCTCGTCGAGGCGCGGGGCCAGGATGATTTCGGTGCGGCGGTTTTTGGCGCGGCCTTCGGGCGTTTCGTTGCTTTCGAGTGGCTCGTAAGAGCTGCGGCCCGAGGCGGTGAGGCGGGCAGGGGCCACATTGTAATCGTTGGTGAGGATGCGCACGATGGCCGTGCTGCGCGCTACGCTCAGGGCCCAGTTGTCGGGGAAGCGCTTGGTGATGGGAATGCTGTCGGTATGGCCCTCTACGAGGATGTTGATGTCCGGATTTTGGTTCAGGGCCTGGGCCAGCGTGCCGAGGGCTTCCTTACCGCCGGCGTTCACGTCGGCACTGCCGGAGGGGAAGAGCAGACTTTCGGCGAGGCTCACATATACCTTTCCGTTTTTCATCGAAACGGTGAGCTGATCGGCGTTAAAACCGCCGAGGGCCTTCGCCACTTTGGCGCGCAGGGTTTCGGTGGCCTGGCGTTGGCGGTCGATAAGGCTTTGCAGTTGCTGGAGGCGCTTTTGCTGGGCCTGCACTTCGGCCTGGCTTTGGTTCAGTTGGTTGGAGGTGCTTTGGTTGGCGGCGTCGAGCAGGTCCACGCGGCTTTGCAGTTCGGTGTTCTTGCGGGACAGCTGGGCGCTGTCGGAGCGCAGGTCGTAGATATAGTCCTGGGCGTCGAGGTATTTGCGCTTGGCCACGCAGGAGGAAGTTCCGGAAAGCACTACGGCAGCGGCTACCAGCAGCAGAAGATTTTTCATAAAAAAGCGTTTTTGGGGCAAGAGAAAGAAAGGCTAAAGCTATCGCGTTTTCCGGTTTAATAAGATTGTTCCCGTAGAGACGCCCAATTTGGGCGTCTCTCTCACAATCCAGACCACGAAGGGCTGTTTGCCTGGGGAGAGGCCCAGGTTTAGGCGTTAAGGAGACGCCCAATTTAGGCGTCTCTACGGTACGGGAACCCCGGCGGTTCGTTTCTGAACCATCCTTCTCTAAACAAAAAACCCTTCTTGCCAGCAGGGGCAAAAAGGGTTTTGGGGGGGAAAGGAAAATTTCCGGAAACATCGCTTATCGCAGCAGGTTGAGGTCGCCTTTAAACTCCTGCGAAGTGCCGTCGGGCTTTACGATGCGGATGAGATATTTATACACACCGGCGTCCTGCGGCTCGCCACGATACGTGCCGTCCCAGCCGCGCGTGTTGTCGGTGGTGTTGCAAACCATCGTGCCCCAGCGGTTGAAGATGCGCATCTCCACCAGTTTGTTGATACCCAGGTTCACGACCTGAAACACATCGTTGCGGCTGTCGCCGTTGGGCGTGAAGGCGTTGGGAATGGCTACGGGAACATCGCGGCGCACCCTTACGGTTACGCTGTCATAGGCAATGCAATAGTTGGTGTCGATGACCTGCAGGACGTATTCGGTAGTTTGCAGCGGCGAAGCAATCGGGTTGGCCACGTTGGCGTAGTTGAGGCCGTCGGTGGGCGTCCAGGCGTAGTAACGCGCGCCGGGAACCAGGGCGTAAAGCGGAACACCATAGCCGTAAAGCACCGAAGTATCCGGACCGGCGTTCACGATGGGCAATGTATTTACCAGAACCGTTGCAGAAAGGGTATCAGAGCAGCCGTATGGGTCGAAGATGGCGGCGTAGTAGGTGGTGGTTACCGTCGGCGAAACAGTAGGATTCGGGCAGTCGGTGCAGCTAAGGCCTGCTGGCGGGAACCACTCATAGCGTACGCCGTTGCCCACCAGCAGTTGCGCGGTGCCGCCGATGCAGATCGTGGTGTCATTAGCCGGATAACCATAAGGGTTGCGGATAGAGATGTCCACCACCGTGGTGTCGCGGCGGTAGCAGCCGTATTGGTCTTTGGCCTGGATGACGTATTGGCGCGGCCCTTCCGGCACGTAGGCCAGCGTTGTGGGCGAGGTGCTGTCCTCTACATAGTTTGACGGCAGCCACAGCCAGTGATAATCCTGTGCAGGCGGTTTTTGGAAGGTAAAGGCTAAAGTGGGGCGGGCATCAAAAGCGCCGCCGGTGCCGCTTGTATTTGTGAAAGCACAGCCAGAAAGCGAGGTGGACCCGCTGGTACGGCGATACACGGTGTTGTTAGTTGTGGTGGTATAGGCAACCTGATCGTAGCGGTTGGCCGTAGAATCCGGGTTACTGTAACAAAGCTCCACAATAACGTTCGACTGGCCGTCCCAATCGTAGGCATCGGTGAGGTTAAACTTGTTTTCGCCTTGCTGCGTGGCATAGGAAGGAGTGCTGTACACGGTAGGCAAACCAGCCACAAAACCGGAAAGCGCGCCCAACTGCGTGCAGCCCATCTTGATGCTCAGGTTGCGGTAGGGCTTAGTGGATGTTTTCTGCCCCACGAAAAACGAAACGCTTTTAAAGCGCCCCGCGCTGAGGCCGGCGGCCTGCAATTCGGTGGCGGAATACAAGATCTGCGTGCGCACGTTGGCCTGGCTGCCGTCAAAAGGCGTGGGCTGCGCGATGCCGTCGGTGGTATCGGTAAAAGCGCCGAGGGTGTCCCGAACGGAAACCGCGCCGATGAGGTCGGGGCCGCCTCCGGTACCGCAGCGGACGAGTGCGCCATAGGGTGGGTTTTCAACCGTGGCCGTAAGCGTGGTGTAGCCGGGATTGCAGAGGATTTCCGGCGTGGCGGTTGCCGTGGCGCCGGTGTCGGCCACATCAAAGCGATAGGGTTTTACGACGGTGGCGTTGCAGGTATCTTCGATGCCATCGCCGTCCGTTCCGGTTTTAAAGTTGATGACATAAGTACCTGTTTTTTCGATGGATTTATCAAAATGCAGGTCCACGATTTTGATCAGGCCATCCGGGCTGCACCGGGACACGTCAGCGTGAGTAATGGCTACGGGCGAAGGACCCACAATAAAGAAATCGCTGCCGTCGGGCGCAATGGTTTTGCACTTCACTTCGCGGTTAAACTTCACAGTGATGTGGCTACAGGCCGGCTTGCCGCTGGAGTCGATAACTGGCGGGCCGGGCGGGTTCATCGTGAAGTCAATCGTGATCTTGGCAGCGGGATTGGTGCCAACCCTATCTTGGTCATTGTCGCAGGCATCCTGCAAATAAGAGCTGTTGGTGCCTTTCTCACCGGAAAGCGTATAAGTTCCGGCGGGTAGGGTTCCGGAAAATTTAAGCCGTACTTCCTTGCTGTATTTGGACAGGCCCACGCAACTTAACCCGCGGGCAGAAATAACCTGAATGCCGGGCGGCAGCGGACTCAATGAAAAATTAGAGCCATCTGCCGCAATGGAAGCGCAGGTAATCGGCTCGGAGAAAACCACATCCACACTATCGGCTACCGTACCACAGCGAACCACCACAGCTTTATAAAAAGGCTTAACGGTATCTACAAACTGGGCTGTAGAGCCGTTGAAATCGAGAGTATAACCGTCCAGTAAAGTGTCTTCAAAATTAGAAACATTCAATGCCAGCACCTGCCCTGCTGTTACATTGATAGAATTGCTCCATTGTGATAATCCTGCGGCTACATTCGCAGAATTGAGCCCAGTTATACCTGCAGCACCCGAATAGTTACAGGCAGAAAAGGGTGCCCCTGCAGGAGACCCAATAGGACCGGCCCCATCATAAATAGCCTGACAGCCGCCATTGGTTATATCCCACAAAGCAAAGTCATAATCCTCCGTCAAATCGTTAGGAGTAATATTAAGGTTGAAAACACCCGTTGAGGATACTGTAATGATATACCAAACGTCATTCTTCTCCCCACTTCCTAGACACCCTTGATTGGTAGCATTTAATTCGTCTATAGCACCTGAACCTGAATAGGAATTGACTTGTGAATAGCCAGAAGCACACACGGGAATTCCGTTGATGCAATCCTGTTCGGGGGCATTACTGATCGGCTGGGCCTTTGCTCCAAACCCTATCAATAAAAAGAGACATAAAGCGTAAAGTGATTTCATCTTGGATAAATAATTCAAGATTAACCGTTAGAGCGGCCTTGAAAGAAACTGCAATATACGACTATGGCAGTTCTTCGTTTGGGGAAATAAGTTATACATGGCATCTTCTTTATAAAAGAAAGGCCTGGAAACTGCGTTTTATCTTCCCACTATTTTCCGGAAATTTGCCCTCAATCTCCCCGTGAAAGCAATCATCCCCGTGGCCGGCGCCGGCACCAAACTCCGCCCCCTCACCTACACCCAGCCCAAGGCCCTGATCGCCGTGGCCGGAAAAACCCTGCTTTCCATTATCATTGACCGGCTTTTGGCCGCAGGCGTAAAGGAATTTGTTTTTGTCATCGGGTATCTGGGCGAGAAAATCCAGGATTACGTTAGTCAGGCCTACCCGGACCTTTCCTGCCGGTTTGTGCAACAGCCCAACCGTCTGGGCGTGGGCGAAGCCGTTTGGCTGGCGCAGCCGGTGGTTGCGCCGGGCGAAGACATCGTGATTGTTCTGGGCGACACGGTGGCCGAATATGACGCCGAAGCCTTGCTGCGCTCCGAGGTGTCGCAGATTGCCGTGCGCCGCGTGGATGACCCGCGGTCGTTTGGGGTAGCCGAGATTGATATTTCCAATCACATCACCCGCGTGGTAGAAAAGCCCCTCATTCCCAAAAGCAACATGGCGCTGGTGGGCATTTACCATATCCGCGAAACCGAGTTGCTGTTCCGGATTCTGGACGAGCAGATGGAAGCGTTCGCCGCCTCCGACAAAGAAGACCTTTCCCTCACCGACGCTTTGCAGGAAATGATTTCTCAGGGCGTTCGCTTTGATGCCTTCCGGGTAGAAAACTGGTATGACTGCGGCAAAAAGGAAACCCTGCTGGCCACCAATGCCATCTTCCTGCAACAGATGGTGGAGAAAGGCGCGTTTCCCACCCGCCTGGCCGAACTGGCCGCCCGCCATCCGCAGGCGATGATTATTCCGCCGGTGCAGATTGCGCAGGGCTGCACCCTGCGCCACGCCATCATCGGTCCCAATGTTTCTATTGGCGCAAATACGACCGTGGAGCGCTCCATTATCCGCGATTCCATTGTCGGCTCTTACGCCGAGCTCAAAGACGTAGCCCTGCAACAATCCATTATCGGCAACGATGCCTACGTGCATGGCAGTTCGCAAAGCCTCAACATAGGCGATAATACCGAGATTGACCTGCGGTAAGCACCGGATTTGGGAAAATCAGGGCACAAAAAAGACCTTCACAAATCGGTGAAGGCCTTTGAAAATCAGTTTGAAGGATGGCTTATCCGTTTTGAACCATGCGGTTAAAATCGTCCAGACCTTTGTCTTCGTAGGTGGTCCACAGCGCGCACCAGTGCCCGATGATCGCGAGGCTCCAGGCAGCAACCGGCCAGGCATGCCACGGATAGACCCATGTGCCGGCGGCTTTTTCCTGCATACCATGATAAACAAACATCGCGATTACGGCTACGATATAAATCACTAAGTGAATGAAAAACACTCGCTTTTGCGCGCCGGTGGGCGGAACTTTCCGGAGATGAGACATAACGGGAATGGAACTTTGAGGGGCAAAGATAGCGTTTAGGCTTTCGTTTGCAAAGGTTTTTTGGGCCGGGAATTCCAGGTCGTACTGCTCTAAAAGCGAAAGGTCCTTTTCGGCGGCGCGGGCCTCAGCTTCTAAGGGGTTGCGATAATAGCCTTTCCGCAGGCTGTAATAGAAATAGCGAAAGAGAAACCCGATTGTTCCATAGCGCTCGTATTGCCGGACGTGTTGCAGTTCGTGTGCCACCCACGAAGCATTTTTCCGGAAATCCGCCGCTGAAACGCCGTGCAGGTGAATGGTTTTGCCGATAACCATCGCCACGTTGGCGGCTCCCAATTTACGGGCGGCCAGGCGGGCCAGCAGGGAATCTTCGCGAATGCGGATGATTTTCTTTTTCATCTTTCCGTTAAAAAGAAAAACTCCTGCCGCGAACGACAGGAGCCACTAAAAACTATTTTCCGGAAAAAAGGATTAAGCAGCAGAAACACGCGCCGGGCGGGCTTGCTGCACCAAGGCGTAGATGCCGAAGAACAAGGCCGAGAAAACCAAATCGCCGATAAGCGTATTCTGGTAGAATGGAACGGCCATGACAAAAGTTTTGGACAGACCCGCAAAGCCGGTTCCCCAATAGCCGGTGAAGTATGTGCCGAGGTTGGAAACGATAAAGAAAATACCGGAAGAGGCCAGCGCATAACCACCTACTTTGGCCATATTGGGCTTGCCCATCGTCATACCAAACAGGGTTACGAGCGCCATGCCGCCATACACGAAAAGCTGGCCGATGCCATAGAAACCCGGCGTGCTGGTAAACAACTGGAAATACAGATCGGCGAGCAATTGCGCACCGATGGGCAACAGAAAAGCGTAGCGTTTGTCTTTCAGCACCGCGCCGCTAAACAGGCCGAGCGCGGCAATCGGAGCGAAGTTCCAGAGGTGCAGTTCGGCGTTCAGAATGCGCGAACCGGCGGCAAACAGCAGCAACAGGGCCACAATGGGAACGGAAAGAAAACGGTTTTTCATGGGGTAATTTTTTACGCTTGGGGAAGGCAAAATTAAGTCAATTTGTTGGGAGGCCGGAAGGGAAAATTTTTCCGGAAATTTCCGGAAAAACCTATAAGGTTTTTGAAACCCTATAGGTTCGGGGAGCACATGAGCGCTAGAGGCGAGACCCTTCGACAAGCTCAGGGTGACAAAACAAGAGCGTGATTGAAGCGAAGGAATAAGTTTAAAAAGACAAAAGATGATAGGCACTAAATAAAAAAGGACAGGTTTCCCAACCCATCCTTTTTTCCGAAAATTTTAATCCAATAGTGCTATGCTGTCACCCTGAGCTTGTCGAAGGGGCGTTGGGAGCCTACGCCCCGTGGCAGTTCTTATACTTCTTCCCCGACCCACACGGACAAGGGTCGTT
>JAEWBT010000048.1 GCA_023391015.1 Bacteroidota bacterium | reverse complement strand
GAAGAATCCTAAAAGAAAATTCCAGTGGGTTTGGCCCCTTATACAAAAGAACCGCCACCCCCGCATCACAGCCTTTCCCGAATGTTTTGATGTCTTGCCCGCTTCAACCATTGGCCTTCCCTCTTATCTAAGACGCGTTCCGGCTCGCCTCCTTTACCTTTTGGACCACCTCTCTCGCCTTCCGGGTCGTCTCTTTACCGTTCCGGGTTTTCGGGAATACGGTAAAGGTTAGCAAAAATGGTAGGGAAAGAGATAGAAATGCCAACAGACCTTTCGTAATAGCAAAGGATCTGTCTTAAGTCCCTTTAAAACCTAACCCAAAGGCATTGGTTATGAAAAATAAGGGAAAGATAAAGGGATTGGAAGGATGATGTTGAATCGAAACGCGTTCAGAGATGGCTGGCCGGGGGCCACCATGACATCTGAAAACGACCTTGATGGATTGAAACGCACGCTTTCTTCGCTATCCGGGGCGCTACCCGGCACATCGAGGGAGATACCAAAGGCAATCTCTGGCATCTCTATCCTTTATCCTGACAGACGGCTCCTGGAAGGCAGGGCTTTGAAACAATAAGACGCCCTATGCCGGCTCCGCCTCGCCAATTTGCTGCCGCCACATGGCATAATAGAGTCCTTTCTCGGAAAGCAACTCGCTGTGGGTACCGGTCTCGATAATCCGGCCTTTTTCCAACACATAAATCCGGTCGGCGTGCAGGATGGTGCTCAGCCGGTGGGCAATCATCACGGTGATGTGCTCGCGCCGCGCCGTGATGGCCCGGATGGTTTGCGAAATGGCTTCTTCGGTGATGGAGTCCAGCGCGGAAGTGGCTTCGTCAAAAATCAAAAGGCGCGGATGGCGCAGCAGGGCGCGGGCAATGGAAAGTCGCTGCCGCTCTCCGCCGGAAAGCTTCAGGCCGCCCTCCCCGATTTTGGTTTCCAATCCGCCTTCTGCGCGTTGCAAAATGGATTGACAAGCCGCACCTTCCAGGGCAGCAATCAACTCTGCGTCGGTGGCTTCGGGATTCACAAACAAAAGGTTTTCGCGGATGGTTCCGGAAAAAAGCTGCGTATCCTGGGTTACGAATCCTAGTTGCGCCCGAAGCTCTTCCAAGTTGATTTCGGTTCCCGGCAGGCCGTTGAAAAGCACCTGTCCTTCCCCCGGCGGATAAAGACCCACGAGCAGCTTCACGAGCGTTGTTTTTCCGGAACCCGACGGGCCGACAAAGGCGATGGTTTCGCCGCGATGGACGTTAAAAGAAATGCCTTGCAAGGCCGGGCGCGTGGCACTGCCGTGTTGGAAACGAACATCCCGGAAAGCCAGCGTTTCGATAGGCCCCAATGGGCGGGGTGCTACCGGCGCTTTCTCGACGGGCGTGGCGAATAGCTTTTTCAGGTTCTCCAGCGAGGCCTCGGCTTCGCGATAGGAAAGAATGATGTTGCCGATTTCCTGCAAAGGCCCGAAGATGAAGAAAGAATAAAACTGCATTGTTACCATCTGGCCCAGCGTAATGCGGTCATGGAAAATAAAATACAGCAAGGCGAAGATGATGCACTGCCGCAGGAAGTTGACCACCGTGCCCTGCACAAAGCTGATGGCCCGGATGCTTTTCACCTTCCGCAGCTCGAGGCTTAGAATCTTGTAGGTATTGTCGTTGAGACGGGCGATTTCCTGCTGCGTCAGTCCGAGGCTTTTTACCAGTTCAATATTGCGCAGACTTTCGGTGGTGGCACCGCTCAGGGCGTTGGTTTCCTTGACGATATTTTTCTGGATGGCTTTGATGCGCCGGCTGAGCACGCTCGTCAGTCCGGAAAGCAAGAGCGCGCCCACCAGATATAATAACACCAGCCAGCCGCCGCTTGGTAGCGTGGCCGCATACACAATCACAAACACAATCCCGACCAGCGCCGCAAACAGGATGTTGACAAAGGAAGTGATAAACCGCTCGGAGTCGGAGCGCACTTTTTGCAAAATGGAAAGCGTTTCGCCGCTGCGCTGGTCTTCAAAATCGGCAAAAGGCAGACGCATGGCGTGGCGCAGGCCATCGGTATAAAGATGCGCACCGGTTTTCTGAATCACGATGTTGAGCACGTAATCCTGAAACGCCTTTGCAATCCGCGACACCATCGCCGTGCCGATCAGCAGGGAAAGCCCAAAGATGGCCGAGCGGATAAACTCGCCCTCTGTGCGGGTGTGCTTCACGCCGTTTTCCACCACGAAATGTGGCGACTTGGCCAAGGGGTCAATAATGTATTTCCCCATAATCAGGGGATCGAAAAGCGAGAAGACCTGGTTGATGGACGCCAGCAAAAGGGCGAGAAAAATCCATTTCTTATGGAAACTGAGGTAGTGAAGCAGCAGGCGCATGAAAAAGGAAAAACAGCCGGAAAGGTAAAAGGTTCCGGAGCAATCCACCGCTCTCCTTTCCAGGCAAGGTTTCACCCCTGACAGCTGCAGGCCGGAGGAAGGCAAGGATTTTCCGGAAAGGATTCCGGTATTTCCGGAAATTTTTCTTTCAAAACAGCGCAAAAAAACAGCCGCCTTTGTTATAAAGACGGCTATCCAAAATTTCCGGAAATAAGACTTTTATTTGGTCCACTTAGACGGGTCGCCGCCGCTGTAGCCAAAGTTGTCGATCAGCTTGTTGAGCGTGTCTTCCACGATGTAGTTGAAATCCACCAAGGCATGAATGCCACGATACGGGTCGCGCTTAATCTGGCCACGGCCTTGCACACGCCAGCGGTTTACATACTGCAACGGAATGGTTACGGTATCTGAATTGACCATTGCCCGCACAGGCTTGGTAAAAGCGTTGTAGAAGTTGGTAACCAGAATCTCACGGGGCAGGCTGCCTCGATTGACGGAAACCGAGTATTGTGCAGCGTTGGAAATGGTGCCATCCTCAGTAACCGTCCAGATACCCACGAAACGCTCCCGCATCTCTGTTTCACACTGATAACCCTCATAGCCATCAGCGCAAAGACAGGTGCCGTCCTGGCAAATACCACCGTGTGCGCAGGCGATCGCCTGACACTTATCGGGGTTGCAGGAAGAGAGTCCGGAGAGAACGGTAAGGGTACTGAAAGCGGTAAATAAGGAATACAGGAAGCGGGCTTTCATCGAGCGCTTTTAGTTTAACAGGGCTTAAAGATAGCAGGCTATCCCTAAAAAAGCAACCGTGCGTTAAAAAGAAAAAATTATACTGCGTGTTTTAGCGGTCTGTTTCGGCTTTATACTCCCGGATTCCGCGGAAAATAGCGTGTGCAATTTCCCGTTGGCCTTCCTCCGACGCCATGTAGATTTCCTCGCTTGGATTGTTGATAAACCCACATTCTACCAACACACCGGGCATGGCGGAACCGGCTAAAACCTCCAGTCCTTTTTGCTTTACGCCAAAGCTACGCCGTCCGGAAGCAACAAATGCATTCTCAATCTTGGTGCCCAGGCTCACACTCCGCCCCAGAAAAGCTTCGGTGTACTGCGCAATAATAATGGCCGTTTGCGGGTCGGACGGATCCATAATGCCTGGCTCTTCGGTTACATTGTCGCTGTATTCGCCAATGGCCCCCGCTTTTTGGTCGGAGCGATGCAGTCCCAACACATACGTCTCGGTGCCACTGGTCTCGGTAGCGCGGTGGTGAATGGTGCGATACACCGGAACAGTTTTCTTTTTCTTGCCCTTCCCGATGGTGCGGGTGCCCGACTGCACGCGCTCGGTGCGGCCCGCCGTGGCGTTGATGTGAATCGACAAAAATAAATCCGCGTCTGCCTGATTGGCAATCTGATGGCGCTCCCGCAGCGAAGGAAACACATCTGTGGTGCGGGTATAAACCACTTTTACGCCGCGCAGAGAATCTTCAATCATCTTGCCCAGGCGCAGGGTAATGCCGAGCGTCAGGTTTTTTTCGCTGGTAAAAGTGCCGGGCGCGCCCGCGTCTTTACCGCCATGACCTGCATCCAAAACAATGGTCGTAATACGCCGTTTTTGGGCAAAGGAAAGGCCGGGAGCCAGCAACAGACAAAGAATAAAGGGAAAAATCCCGCATTTCCGGAAATGGCAAAGCACTTTATTGAAAACCACAGGCAAGAGACACGTAATGAAAAGACAGTAAATTCGCCGCGCATTCAACTTCATGACACGCAGGCCGGGTAAAAATAATAGGGAAAACGCTACTGCTGCCCGCTATGGCAGGTGCCTGCTGTTAGTCTTAACAGTTTTGTTAGCGGCCGGCCGCGTGCAGGCGCAAAGTAAACCCATAGACACGACCCGAGCGGCTATCCTGCCGACAGATTCCGGAAAAACAGCTCTTTCGGACTCCCTGACGGCTCTTTCTGATACCACGCTATCCGACACCGCCCGCCGTGCGGCCCTCGCCGATTCACTCGGCATTCGCATCTCGCCCGACGCGCTGCCTGCTACCGTGGAAGCAACTGCCGCCGACAGCGCCGTGCTGCAACTCCGAAAAAACGAGTTTTTTCTTTACGGCGATGTGGTTGTAATCTATGACGACCTAAAGCTTTCTGCCGGAAAAGTAACGTACAACCAAAAGGAAGGCATCATCTTCGCCGAGCCTGCCGCCGACAGCGCGAAACAAAAAGGATTGCCCACTTTTACGCAAGGCAGTGAGAAGTTTACCTACGATGACCTCCGGTATAATTTCAACACCAAAAAAGCACTGGTGCGTAATGCGCGCACCCAATACGGCGAAGGCTACGTGTTTAGCGATCAGGTGAAACGCGCGCCCGATCAAAGCATTTTCGGCCAGCAAAGCGTATATACGACCTGCAACCTGGAAAAGCCCCACTTCGGCATCCGGGCGCGGCGCATCAAGGTGATTCCCGGAAAGATAGCCGTGGCCGGCGCGTCTGATTTTGAAATTGAGCAGGTGCCTACCCCACTTATCCTGCCGTTTGCGCTTTTCCCTATTTCGGAGCAGCAGCGGTCTGGTTTCCGGATTCCGTCCTATACCATTGAGCAGCAGCGCGGCGTGGGCCTGACCAACGGCGGCTACTATATTTATTTCTCCGACAAGGCCGATCTGCTGGTAACGTCCAATATTTATTCGCGAGGCAGTTTTAACGTATCGGCGGTTTCTACCTATGCCAATCGTTACCGCTACAACGGCGGTGTGCAACTGGCCTATGCCTATAATAAAGAAGGCGAGGTGTTTGAACCAGGTAGTACCGTTTCCAAAACCTTTGCCATTCGCTGGAATCATCGCTCCGACCCGAAGGCGCGTCCGGGCATCACGTTTAACGCCAACATCGACCTGCAAAAAGGCAACTACTACCAGCGCAACTCCTACAACCCGGCGCTGGTGCTTCAAAACCAGTACAACTCCAGCCTGACGTTTACTAAAACCTGGCGCAAGCGGCCCATGAGCCTCACGGCGGGTGCGAACTTCCAGCAGACCTTCAGCGGTCAAAGCTCACTGAACAACGTGACACTGCCCTCGGTGAATTTTTATTACTCCCAAATCACGCCCTTTAAACGCAGGAACCCGATTGGCGCGCCGAAATGGTACGAGAAAATCACCACCAGCTACAACCTGAACCTGGCCAACAACCTGTCGTTCTACGATACGGCGCTGACGCTCTCCAACCTGAAGTTCACTGATTTCCAAAACGGCATTCGCCACAGCATTCCGGTATCGGCGTCTTATACGGCGCTGCGCTACATCAATCTGTCGTTCAACGTGAACTACAACGAATACTGGCTGGGGCGGCAAGATTTCATCAACTTTAATTATCAGAAAGAAAGGCTCGACACGCTGACGAAAACCGGATTTTTTACGGCGCGGGATTTTTCCAGCAGCGTTACGGCCAGCACACGGATTTATGGTTTAAAACTGTTTCCGAAAGGACGGCTGGCAGGCGTTCGCCATGTGATTGAGCCTTCTATTGGTTACAACTATGTTCCGGATTTTGCAAAAGCACCGTTCAACACGGCCTATTACCAGCAACTGGCGCCAGGCGGCAGCATTGCCTATGCGTCGCCGTATGTGCGCAATGCTTTTGGACCAACAGGGCCGTTTGGGCAATCCAACTCGGCTTTGACCTACGGACTCAACAACGTTTTGCAGGCTAAGGTGCGCACCAAGAATACCAAGGACACCGGGGCAGCTACGAAGAACATTACCCTGATCGACCGCCTGTCGCTGGATGGCCGCTACGATTTTGCCGCCGACTCGTTTCAGTTCAGCGACATCGCGCTTTCATTCCGCACCAATCTTTTGGATAAAATCAACATTTCGGCGAGCGCCATCTTCGACCCGTATGCTTTTAACTACGAAACCGGCGTGCGCAACCGGCTGACACTGGTGGAAACGGGCGGCGGGCTGGCGCGGTTCCGGTCGGGCAATATTTCGCTTTCCACCTCGCTGCGGTCGTCGCAGAAAAGCGCGCCCACGGTTCCGGATTCTACCAACAACGCGACGCGTTTTCTGCGCCTCGGCGCGGCCGATTATGTGGATTTCAACATTCCCTGGAACCTGAACCTGAGCTACTCGCTAACGGCCAACCGGAATTACATCGCCGCTAAAAAAGCCGATACCTTGCTGGTGGAGCAAAATGCCATTTTCGGGGGTGATTTCAACCTGACGCCGCGCTGGAAAATCGCTATTACCAGCGGGTATAACTTTAAGCTGAAAGAACTTTCTTTTACCTCGCTGGACATCTACCGCGACCTGCATTGCTTTGAAATGCGGCTGAATACCATTCCGTTTGGCCCGCTGAAGAGCTTTACGTTTACGCTCAACGTCAAGGCCGCTGTGTTGCAGGATTTGCGCCTCATTCGCCGCCGCGATTACCGGGATAGCGTGTTTTAGGGGCGGAGATTTCCGGCAAAAGAGGGTATTTTCCGGAAACCATCCACGTTACAAACTATTTTAAAATGCCGGCGATGAAAGCAGGAGCCTTCTCCGAACCGCAAACGATGTCATTTAGGCCGAGTGGGGAGGCTCTCCCATAAGCAATATTCCTCTTGCAAAATTGCAAGTACCCTCCCCAAAGGGCGTGGATACCCCTTGCAATATTGCAAGTGCCTATCCCGGAACCTGAACATACCCCTTGCAAAATTGCAAGTGCCCTACCAGCAGTGTGGATATAGCCCTTGCAAAATTGCAAGTACTTATCCCACGGGGTGGATATACCGTTTGCATTTTTGCCAATGCCTATCCCATGTGGTGAGGTAGTACTACGCCGAGCAGGGGTGGATTTCCGGAAATTCTTTCTTTGGTTATCCACTTGTAGAGACAAGGCATACCTTGTCTTTACCGGCTGCGAACCTTATATATCTACAAATAAGTTCGCCGCATTGCAACGGCTCGGCAGCAATACTTGCGCAAGCGAGGATTAAAATTTAAGACCCACTCCCAAACTATAACCCAAGTCAAATTTATAAACATCGGTTGTTAATAACACTTGCTGAAAAACGCCTGCTGAAATCAAAATTCCATTTTTACCACCCGAAATAAAAGATAAAGACTCGCTAGCTCCTAGGCCGAAAGCAAACACTTTAACTTCCTTAGCACTCGTTCTATAAGATTCTTGACCTACCGGAAATTTACCATGAAGGTTAAAAAAGATGTTTTTTCTAACTTGATTTGAGAAGCGGAACCCCAGTATGAGTAATGTTGCTTTTAAGTCGGTATAATTGTCTTGATCAACCAGATTATAATGCTCTAAATTGATTGCTAGAGGTAAAAGCCATTTGCCGGATTTTTCCCATGAATACAAATCAACACCCGCGCCCCACCCGTAACCCTTCAAACTGCCCAAATATTCGCCTCTAATTAAGGTGAACATTTCCTTTTCTGACATATTGCTTGAAGATTGGGCAAAAAGTTTCCCGGAATTTAAAAGGCAAACGAGTACTAAAAGAGCTGCTTTAATCACGGAAACTATTTTTAGATCTACAAAAAATTATCTCCCAAACCATCACTCCTTTCCATTTACCCTCTCCACCATCTTCCCCACCCGCTCTGCCAACTTCGGGTCGCTCTCGCTTTGCTGCACGCGGCCCAGGAACGAAAGCAACGCCGCTTTCCGGGCAGCCCAGGCTTTGTTAGCAGAATTTTCCTGCGCCCGCACCGCCGCCCCTTCCCAAGCCGAAAGGTGTTGACTCCGCACAAAAGACGCTTCTTCCTCGCCGTACCAGGTTTCCAACAAACCCAGCGCGTCGCCGCCGCCCGAAGTATCGGCGACCCAGAAACGCACCACCGCAGGAATCAACGGCGTGCGCGCACTGCCCCATTTCCCAACCGCAGCCTGCCGGATGCGCGCCAAATCTTCGTCCCTGCCGGTTTGCGCCACAATACCGGCAGCCGTCGTCAGCAACAACGAGCGCGGGTCTTGACGGTCCAGCACCTCGCCGGCGGTAGCCAGGCCAGCAACGCTATCGGTTCCGTTGAAAAACCGCAGTGCATTTCCGGAAACAAAATAAGAGCTGTCCCCCAGCAACGACTGGTAAAAGGCTTTTTCGCTTTTGGCTGTGTCCCAAACGCCGTACACCTGCAGGGCGTTGTTACGAACCGCCACCGGTTCGCCCAGATTTCCGGAAATCTGCCGCAACAGCGCCTTCAATTCTGCCGTTCGCCACGGGCCTTTCCGGCCATACAAATCCAAAATCGTCGCTGTGCGCAGGGTGGAACGATTGCCTTTTATGGTTTGCACCACCGCGTCGTAAAACGATTGGCTAAACGCCTTATTTGGAATAGCTTCCAGGGCCAATACTTTAGAAAGATAATCGTCGGCGAGGGCAAACTGCCGTATCCACTCGGTCTCGGTTTTCTGGTCTTTCATCTCACCCACCAGCGTGTGCTTGCTATCGGGAATCAGCAGCGGCGCCGGACCCGTTCCATGCCCAACCCAAAGGCTGTCTTTCTGGCTTTTAATCGTCCATGGCAAGCGCTGCACGCTTCCGCTTTCATCCAAAACGGCCACTTCTATTTTTAAATCGTAGGGCACCGGCTGCGTTTGATTTGCAATAACCCAGGTGCCGCCCCGGCCCGCGTCTTTCTGGTAGGAAAACGTCACCACCGGGTGCCCGCCGCGGTTGTACCATTGGTTGAAATACGGGTTCCAGTCCTGCCCCGTCACGGCTTCCAGCGCCTTGCGCCAGTCCTGCGCGTCGGCGGGGCTGTGGGCGTGGGTTTGCAGGTATCGCTGCATCGCTTCCCGGAATTTTTCCTTTCCGACGCGCTCGCGGATGTCCCATAAAATCAGCCCGCCTTTTTGGTAGGAAACGCGGTCAAACATCTCGCCTTCCGAGGCGTAGTGGTGGCGCACGAGCGGCGGGTCTTTGCGCTCGGTGCTGCCCAGGTAGCGCGCCAGGGCCGCCTGCCGGTTCGCGGCTACCTTATCCGCGCCGTATTTGTATTCATCCCACAGCATTTCGCCGAGGGTGGCAAAGCTTTCGTTGACCGTCAGGTTGCTCCAGCTTTTGGCCGTCACGTAGTCGCCGAACCACTGGTGAAACAGCTCGTGGGCCACCACGCCTTCAAAAGACTGGTCTTTGCGCTCGCGGGCGTTGCCGTTCACAAACTCGCCGAAAAGCGACGCGGTGGTGTTTTCCATCGCCCCGCTCACGTAGTCGCGCACGGCCACCTGACTGTACTTATTCCACGGGTACGGCACGCCGGTCTCCTTTGAAAAAAAGCGAATCATCTCCGGCGTGTGGGGAAAAATATCTTTGGCGTAGGGCGCAAACTGCGGCTCTACGTAATAATCCACCGGCACACCGGCCACACTACTGTCTTTCACATGGGCAAATTTTCCGATCGCCATCATGGCGAGGTAGGGCGGCATAGGACTTTTCATTTCCCAGACAACGGTGTTTTCCCGCGTCGTAGGGTTCAGTGCCTCCAATGTTTTCACCCCGTTGCTCAGAACGGTTAGACTGTCGGGGACGGTGATTTCAAACCGGAACGTGCTGCGCTCGTTAGGTTTGTCAATGGTGGGGAACCAATGGGAGTTCGCCTCGGTTTCGCCCTGCGTCCAGATTTGCAGGGGTTTTCCCCAAATCTTCCCTTCGGCGTTGACGAAATACAGCCCGCGGTCGTCGCGAATGGCGGCAAATCCACCGGCAGTTTTGGCATACGGCTTTCCGGTATAGTCAATGGTAAGCACCACCGTATCGGTCAGCTGTTGCGGCCGGGGGAATGGGATGTAAAGCTGCGCGGAATCGGCCCGAAAAGTTGGGGTAAAAAGGCCCGATTTTCCGGAAATCCTGACCGAATGAATCGCCATAGATTGGGCATCCAGCACCAACGAATCCTGCGGATAGGCATAAGGCTTTATGCGGATTTCGGCCACGCCCATCACCTCGCGCTGCGGAATAGCAAAGCGCAGTTTCAGGTCGGTGTGCAGGATATCCCATTTGCGCTCCGGCACGGGCTGATACACTTCCGCCGACTTGGGTTTGGCCTTTACGTCAATGTCTTCCAGGTCCACCACCACTTCTTTTTGAGGGATTTTCCGGGACGCGTCGCAGGCGGCGAGGAGCACAATTAGGGGGAGAATCAGATAGAAACGGGCCATTTCGGGAAAATGAGGATAAGTTTAAGGCAAAGAAGGCGGCAAAGGGCGTGCCTTCAAATGTACCTTCGCCCCAATTTTCAAACCTGTTTTTTTTATTTTTTAATAGATGATTCACCTGACGGTAAACGACCGCGACACCTATGACCTGCAACCCGGCGCGACCGGAAACTGGCAACTTTCCGGTGACGAAACACCGCTTTCCATCGTGGAAGTCGAAAACGGCAGCTTTTCGATTCTGCGTGACGGCAAAAGCTACACCGCGCTGGTGGACGGTGTGGACCGCGAGGCCAAAACCGTAACCCTGCGCATCAACAACGTGCCTTACACCGTGGCCATTGAAGAGCCACTGGATCGCCTCTTAAAATCTATGGGCCTGGACAAAGCCGCCGGTGGCAAGGCCGAAGCCGTGAAAGCGCCGATGCCGGGCATGATTTTGCGCGTTCTTGTAGAACCCGGTCAGGAAGTGGCCAAAGGCGACGGCCTGCTGGTGCTGGAAGCGATGAAAATGGAAAACGTGCTGAAAGCTACTGCGCCCGGTCGGGTGAAAGCCGTTTTGGCGGTCGAAAAAACCGCCGTAGAGAAAGGAACCGTTTTGATTGAAATGGAATAATGAAAAGCCTTTTTTTAACCCTCACGCTGGCTTTGCTGGCCTTATTTTCCGGAAA
>JAEWBT010000044.1 GCA_023391015.1 Bacteroidota bacterium | reverse complement strand
TCCGGAAACGAGAACACCCGTCAGGTTTTGGAAACCTGACGGGTGTTCTCGTTTATCCCCAAAAAGACCGCGCCAGGAGGCGCGTTCCTACAAAAATCCTCTTTTGTCTATCGTCTTTAATCTCAGAAACGGATGTCCATTTCCTCGATCAGGTTTTGGGCGTTGCCCAGCTTGTCGATGATAAACATGATGTAGCGGGCATCGGCAGCGATAGTGCGTTTGTATTTCTTGTCGAACGCAATATCGCCGCTCATGGCTTCCCAGTTGCCGTCGAAGGCCGTGCCAATCCACTCGCCGTTGCCGTTGATGACCGGAGAGCCGGAGTTGCCGCCGGTAATGTCGTTGTTGGTGATAAAGTTGACCACCAGCTCGCCTTTGTCATTAGCCCAGCGACCAAAATCTTTCTTTTGAAGCAGGGTAATCAGTTCTTTAGGCAGGTCAAACTCGGCATCGCCGGGAACATACTTGGCCAGCAGGCCGTCGCTCGTGGTGTAGTAGCGGTAGAAAACGGCATCCTGCGGCTCGTAGGAAAGCACACTGCCGTAGGAAAGACGCATGGTGCTGTTGGCATCCGGGTAGAAGGCGCGCTTGGGATCCATTTTCATGGCCGCTTTGGTGTAGAACATGCTCAGGTCTCTTTTTTCATACGCAAATTCTTCGGCGCGGGGCTTCACCATCTTGTCGTAGCTGCGGATGAAAGAATACGCATAATCCATCGCTGCATCGCCTTTCATGGCTGCTACCGTGGGGGCGTTCATCAGGGCATCAAAGCGGGAATCATCCAGCAGATGGGTGTTTTGGAAAACAAACTCGGTGTAGCGGTTCATTGTCGCCGCCTTGTCGTCGTTGCCAAACTGCCCCAGGATCACCCGCTCGTAGATGTCGGGTTGCTGCGCTTTGGGCACCTCGTTGAAATACAACAACGTCATTTTGGAGAACATTTCTTTCTCCAGGTCCGGCACAAATTCCTTCATCAGGGCCGTGCGGGTAGCGCGGATGCTGGTGGTGTATTTCTTTACCGAATCTTCGTTTTTGCCACCTTTTTCCAGATAGGTATAAAGCGGATAGGTGGCAGAGGCCAGGCGGGACAGAATGGGCGCGCGGAAGGCTTCGCTGTAGTAAACCGCTGTCTTGGCCACCGGACGGTAATCGGCATACGCACCGGCAAAGTCCGACATCAGCGTGGCATATTTGCGGTTGGCTTTAGAGGAAGATGCCCAGCGGGTAAACTGCTGCTCTTCTTTGCGCTTCTGGCTTTCGATGTTGAGGCGCTTGAGCTGCTCCGTCTGGCCAATGAAATATTTCCAGTAGTTGGAGATACGCTGATAGCCGGAAGTCAGCTTCAGATACACCGATTTGTCGGCATCCATGTATTTCTTCATGATTGCCAGGCGCTCGCCCCGGATCTTCACGATGGCGGGCGAGGTCACGTTGGTAGCCAGCGAAACGCCGTAAGACGTCAGGTAGCGGTCGGTGCGGCCCGGGTAGCCCATCACCATGGCGAAATCATCTTCCTGCACGCCTTTGGCCGAAATGGGCAGGTATTTTTTGGGCTTGTACGGCACGTTGGAGTTGCTGTATTCCGCCGGCTCGTTGTCGGCATTGGCATACACCCGGAACATCGAGAAATCGCCGGTGTGGCGAGGCCACATCCAGTTATCGGTATCGCCGCCAAACTTCCCTACGCTCTTGGGCGGGGTGCCCACGAGGCGAACGTCCGTATATTTTTTATAGGTCAGCAGCAGGTATTGGTTGCCGTTGAAATATTCTTTCACATTGGCCACCAGCTTGCCGCCGTTGGAGGCGCGCTCTTCCAGCTTTTTGCGGGCCGCTTCATATTTGCGGTTCCATTCCGGACCGGCGTTGGTGTTGCGCACGGCGGCCATAATTTCCGGCGTTACGTCCACCACTTCCTGCAGGTAAATCACCGACAGTCCTTTGGCCGGCAGTTCTGCTGCAAAGCTTTTTGCCCAAAAACCGTTGTCGAGGTAGTTTTTCTCCACCGAGCTGAGCGTAGCGATGGCGTCGTAGCCGCAGTGGTGGTTGGTCATCAGCAGGCCGGAAGCCGAAACCATCTCCGCCGTGCAACCGCCGCCAAACTGCACAATTGCGTCTTTGAGCGAAGCCTGATTGATGCTGAAGATGTCTTCCGGGGTTAGCTTCAGGCCGAGGCGTTTCATTTCCTCATAGTTTTTGCCTATGAGCTGGGGCAGCCACATGCCTTCATCGGCACGCGCCTGCAAGAGCGAGCAGGCAGCAAAAAGCGAGAGCAGAATTTTTTTCATGAAAAAATTATGGGGTGAAATCAGTGGGCGCAAAAGTATAACCACAAATGCCGAAAGACAAAAGGGGAACAGGGGAATTAAAGGGGGAAAGTTTTAGGGCAAAAGACTTGGGAAAATCCATACATCAGAATCCAGAATTCAAAATCCAAAATCCAAATGTCAGAATCCATGAAACATGAAACACTAATGGGTAGCCACCGCTTTCAGCCCCACTACGCTGCCAATGAGCGTGCAGATAAAGAAGACCCGCCAAAACGTAGCCGGCTCTTTGAAATAGAAAATACCGATCAGCACCGTTCCAACCGCGCCGATGCCTGTCCACACGGCGTAGGCCGTGCCCATCGGGATGGTTTGCGATGCCTTGCCGAGCAGAGCCATACTGATGCTTACCGTTACCAGAAAGCCAATCGTCCAGCCCAAATTCCGGAAATTATTGGACAGATTGAGACAGGTAGCAAAGGCCACTTCAAACAAGCCGCCGAGAATCAGATAAAACCAGGCCATTTCTAAAAAGAGAATTTTTCCGGAAAAGAAAGGTGCGAAGGCCGCGAATTTCCGGAAAATCTCTCTTTTTTCTGATAAATATCATGCTTTGGCTTGAGCAATGTCAGAGGGGCCGCGATTGTCAAATTTTACTTTTGCGCCTGTTATGATGAAACACTGGAAACGACTTACCCACGCCGAACAAGACCAACGAATCACCACTGCCCTGCGGCACAATGTCGATTACAGCAGCTCCGTTTGCCTTGGCATTCCGGCTTCCCGACTTGATGGACAAGTGTTTCAGGACAGCGCGCCTTTTCTAAAAGACGCACCTCTGCTGCGCACCTACGTGCAAAATCCCAACCACATCGGCTGTCACACGCTGGGCGAATCCGAACCGTTTTTTGCTGGCACCCAAGCCCTTGAGCAGGAAGTGATTGCCATCCTGAGCGAAGATTTGCTGCATGCTGAGCCGGATAGCTGCGACGGCTACGTAGCGAGCGGCGGCACCGAAGCTAACATTCAGGCGGCGTGGATGTATCGCAACCTGTTCCTCCACCAATACGGCGCAAAGCACGGGGAAATCGCTTTGCTATCCTCTGCCGACACCCATTATTCAGTTGCGAAAGCAGCCAACCTCCTCCACCTGCGCTGGGTGCAGGTGCCAGTAGAGCATGCGACCCGCGCCCTCGACGAAGCAGCGCTGGAAGCTGCCATTCGCGAAGCGCATCAAAAAGGCGTGCGCTACTTTATTGTGTTGGCCAATATGGCGACGACGATGTTTGGCTCGGTGGACGATCCGGATGTGTACACAACCGCCTTACGGCGCGCCGGCGTTGAATTTCGCCTGCATGTGGATGGTGCTTTCGGCGGGTTTATCTACCCTGTTTCGGCTCCGGAAAACAAGCTGGATTTCCGGAATCCGGATGTTTCTTCCGTTACGCTCGACGCACACAAAATGTTGCAGGCCCCTTACGGAACCGGCATTTTCCTGTCCCGCAAAGGCTTGATGCAACACGTTTATACCGAGGAAGCGCAATACGTGGCCGGGATGGATATTACCCTAAGCGGCAGCCGCTCCGGTGCGAATGCCATTGCCGTCTGGATGATTCTGGCGACTTACGGGCCGTTTGGGTATTTAGAGAAAATCAACAAGCTGCTGTACCGCACCAACTGGGCCTGCCGCGCTCTGGACAAGCTGGGGGTTGCCTACTACCGCCACCCGCGCATGAACATTATTACGCTGGAAGCAGCCGGCGTTCCTGCCGCACTTGCAGCCCGGTTTGGACTGGTGCCCGACACCCATACCGGCCAGCCGGGCTGGTATAAAATCGTGGTGATGGAACACGTGGAGATCGAGCACCTGGAAGCGTTCGTGAAAGCATTGGAAGAAAGTGCCGTACACGCCTGATTGCTGCCCCCCCTTTTCCCACTAAGCACCTCGCTTTTCCTACTTAAATCAGCCCGTTGCTTTTCAGGAGCAGCGCACTGATTTCTGTTTGGACCTCCATGCCTTTGTCGTGGGCATACCAGGTGTGGAGCTCTTTCTCAAAAGCTTCAAAGTCGCGGCCGGCCGGGGCTTCTTTCCACCCTTTAAAAAGAGTTGTTGCGCCTGCCGGACGTGGCCCCCAGTTAAACAGTTCCACGCCGTTTTCCGGGTCAAAAGAAATCAGCTTTGGAATGCTGCGCCCTCCGTTGGTGAGGTAAGCATCGATCAGCTCCGGGTGTTCGTCGCGCAGCACGATTTTAAGGTCAATTTTTCCGGAACTGGCTTCAGCCATGCGGGCAATAACCGGCAGGTTCTGGGCGCTGTCGCCACACCAGGCTTCGGTAATCACAAACCATTTTTGCGGGCAGGTTTGCGCTATCGCTGTGTGCGTCGTGTCGGCCAGCACCACCGTTTTATGCCAGCGTTTCATACGTTGCAAATTCAGTTTGGTGAACTGCACCAGAAACTCCGACTGATCAGGTCCGGACGTGCGGCCTTCGGCGACAAGCTTTTCGCAATAGGCAAAAAAGCTTTCGAAGGTAAATGGGTTGGTTGCGGTTTGGAATTTTTCAAACATCATGGCAGGGTGGCGAAAAGGTGCGGAGCGACTTTCCTAAAACAAAAATTTCCGGAAATAAAGCTTTATTTCCGGAAATTTTTGTGGGTCATGGGGAGATGAAAGAAGGCTTTCTCCCAGTATTTATGATTTTAAACAGGATTACTGACTGTTGCGCGGGTCGTCGGTATCGGGCAGATTTACTTTGAACTTGTCTTCGATAATATCCTCGGTTACTTCCAGCACCGGCGATTTCTTTTTTGCAAAAAACATTTTGAAGATTACCGGCAGCGTGGTGATGGCAACAATAACAATTGCGATGGCTTCGATGTGGTCTTTGAGTGAGTAGCCAAAGGTGTCGAGTACCCATCCCTGCAGGAAGTGGCCGCCGAGCATCATCGAGCCGACCCACAGCACCGAGCCAAGGATGTTGGAGGCCGTAAACGATTTGCGTTCCATCCCCACCATACCAGCAACGATGGGCGCAAACGTGCGGATAATCGGCAGAAATTTAGACAGAATCACTGTGGCTTTGCCGTGCTTCTCGTAGAACTCCTGTGCGCTGAGCAAGTGCTTTTTCTTAAACAAAAGCGTGTCTTTACGCTGATACAGCTTGGCGCCGTATTTCTTTCCAAACCAATAGCCCACGTAGCTTCCCAGAATAGAAGCCAGGGCCACAGCGATCATCACCACCGACCAGTGGGAATTAAAAAAAGTAGCGGCCAGCTCTTCGGCATAGATACCGGCAGCAAAGAGCAGTGAATCTCCCGGCAGAAAAAAGCCGATGAAAAGGCCGGTTTCGGCAAAAACGATTAACAACAGGACGTAAATACCCCCGTTGTGAATAATCCACTCGATGAATTGCTGAATAATGCCTTTTTCCATGATTTTGGGCGGCAAATTACCGCCTTTAATCCATTTTTTCCCATTTGGTTACGCCGGCGGCGGCAATAGAGTTGCCCAGCACGTTGGTGGCCGAGCGTCCCATGTCAAGCAGCGGGTCGATTCCCAGCAACAAAGCAAGGCCCGCTTCCGGAATGTTAAAAGTGGCCAGGGTACCCGCAATCACTACTAAGGAGGCCCGCGGAACGCCTGCAATGCCCTTAGAAGTGAGCAGCAAAACCAGCAACATGGAGAGTTGAACCCCGATAGGCAGGTGAATCCCATAGCTCTGCGCGATAAACAGCGTTGCAAAAGTCATGTACATCATAGAGCCGTCGAGATTAAAGGAATAGCCCAGCGGCAACACAAACGACACGATTTTGGGTGGACAACCAAACCGTTCCAGCTCAGTCATGGTTTGCGGGAAGGCCGCCTCGCTAGAAGATGTGGAGAAGGCCAGCAGCGCCGGCTCTTTGATGCGCCCCAGCAGCGTAAAAACGCGCCGGCCAATTACGAGGAATCCGATCCCAATCAGGAAGGCCCACAGCACGCCGAGGCTGAGGTAGAACTCGCCGATAAAAATAGAATAGGTTTTCAGGATGCCCGGCCCTTGCTTGGCCACCACCGCCACCATGGCCCCAAAAACGGCTACTGGCGCGGTGTTCATCACGTAGCTCGTCATCTTGAGAATGACGTGGGAAACCGAGTCAAAAAAATCGGTTACTTTTTCGCCTTTCTCGCCAATGGCCGCTGTGGCAATACCAAAAAGAATGGCAAATATGACAATTTGCAGGATTTCGTTTTTAGCCATCGCATCAATCACCGAGGCCGGTACCATGTGGTATAGAAAACTTTGCAGACTCAGCGAAGTGGCTGCCACGCCGGTTTGGGTGTCGGCGGGTGGCAAAGGAAGGTTCAGCTGGCTTCCGGGTTGAAAAACATTGACCAGCACCATGCCCAGCAGCAGGCTCAATAGAGACGCGGCAAAAAACCATAGAAGGGTTTTGCCGCCAATACGCCCCACGGCGCGGATGTCGCCGAGCCGGGCCACGCCCACGACAAGCGTCGAAAAAACCAGCGGCGCTACAATCATTTTGATAAGCCGCAGAAACAGATCAGCTAGCAGCAGAAAAGGCCCTACTTTTTTGTCGATGCCAGCCGAAACGGTATGTGCTTCTTCCTGCAGCACGGCCCGCTGCGCTGCCACTGAGTGGTAGGCCGAGGTGGTAGAGTCCAGTTCAGAAAGCTTTTGGGTATAAAGCGTGGTTTTTTGCTCCAACGCTGCCAGTTGCTCATTTTCCGGAGCCAGCCAGGTGTAGTTGAGCACCGTGCCGAGGACGATACCTACGACCAGCGCAATAAAAATATAAAGCGTTAAGCGGCTTTTGCGGGTTTGCGGGTTGTGTGGAGCAGCCATTGTTGAGTTGAAGCCCAGAGGGCGTTGGACCCGCCGTTGGCGGGTTGGACGCTTCGCTGTTGGTTCCGCCACGGGCGGGATGGAGCTACGCGTTTGATAAGGTGGAGGCAGACGCTTTTGGAGAGCAATTTTTCCGGAAAATACCCGGGCGACTGGCTTTTGAATTCTGGTCCTTGGATCTTTTTTAAGGGCGAACACATAGGTTCGCCCCTACGGTATTCTCTTTTGTCTATCGTCTTTTGTCTCGCTACTGATAGCCATACTCGCGCAGATAATTTTCATTGTCGCGCCACTTGGGCCGCACTTTTACAAACAGTTCCAAATGCACTTTCCGGTCTAAGAAGGCTTCAATTTTTTCGCGGCTTTGGATGCCCAGCTTTTTAATCATCGCGCCGCCCTTGCCCAGCAGAATCATTTTCTGGGTTTCGCGGCTCACAATGATATCGGCTTTGATGACTGTCAAAGTCGCTTTTTCTTCAAAGGATTGGATTAAAACGGCAGCATGGTAAGGAATTTCTTCGCCATAGAGGTGAAAGATGCCTTCGCGAATGATTTCGGACACGAAAAAGCGGACGGGTCGGTCGCTGATACTGTCGTCGGGGTAATAGGGCGGCGCTTCAGGTAATCGTTCCAGAATTAGAGAAAGTAATTCTTTAAGTCCGCTACCTGTCTTGGCCGATACCGGCTGAGCCTTCCACTGGGGAAACCGTTGTTGAAACAAAGCGGTTTTGGCTTCTACCTCAGCCGGCGATTTGAGCAGGTCAGTTTTGTTGAGCAGGAAAATCACCGGCGCTTTGAGCTTCAGCGTATCCCGGATAAGGTCAAATTCAGCCGGATCGGAAGTGATGTCAGCCATCAGAATCGCCACGTCGGCGTCTTCCAAAGCGGATTTCACGCTCATCATCATTTTTTGATGCAGCTTGTACTTAGGCTCAATAATGCCGGGCGTGTCGGAAAAGATGATTTGATAATCGTCGTCGTTAAGGATGCCAACGATGCGGTGGCGGGTGGTTTGCACCTTGTGCGATACGGCAACGAGTTGCTCGCCCAGCAGCGCGTTCAGAAGGGTGGATTTTCCGGCGTTGGGCGGGCCGAAGATGTTGACAAAGCCTGCTTTAAATTCGGTCATGGCCTCAAAAGTAGCCTTCGCAAAAAGATTTTTTTGGACTTTCCGGAAATGAGGTTGTACATTTGCACTCACATCGCGAGGTAGAGCAGCGGTAGCTCGTCGGGCTCATAACCCGAAGGTCCCAGGTTCGATCCCTGGCCTCGCTACAAAAAACCCGGCTTTATTTGAAGCCGGGTTTTTGCTTTTAGCCCCTTTGAGTTTATACTCTCTAGTGATTAAAAAAGGATGCTTAATTATTATCTCTGCTACAATAGCTCTATATAAATCCTTTCGAAGGGCGGGAAATTATAAAATCGCCTGCTTACTTTTCGGAAAGTTGCGAGCTTTTTTAAAAAAGGCATTACGAAAAGCAAAATTCGTGCCATGATACGTAAAAATACTTGGCCGTTTGGGTAAAAGCCTTACTTTTGTCCCGACAGTTCCCCAAACCGGGTGTAACATATTCAATAACCGGGGATAAAATTCCCCACACTTCCGACAGCCATTCCCCTACCCTGCCGATGAAGCGTTTTTCCACTGTTATTGCTGCACTTGCCGTAGCAGGTGCTTTCAGCATCACCAGCTGTTCCACTCCTAAAGGTGTACGTGCTACAGCCAGCACCATTTCTGCCTCTCATTCTTTTGCAGGCGTTGATGCACCTGCTTTAAAGCAACCTTCGCTCACCAGCGTTTCTCTTAAAACGCTTGATGCTGCAAATACCCCTATTGCCAACGCAAAAGAAATTGACCCGGCTGAAGGCAATACGTTACGCACCCGCTTCGCCGCAATGATGCAGGTAACGCCACAAATCCTTACCAATACCCACCTCTACCAGTTTATTGACTCGTGGATGGGCACGCCATACCGCCTCGGCGGCACCACGCGCAAAGGCATTGATTGCTCGGCGTTTGTGCAACAACTTTATGCCAATGTGTTTAGTACCAATCTGGTACGCACGGCGATTCAGCAGTTTGGCATGGCCAAGCGGCTTTTTAATGACGACAGTCTGAAGGAAGGCGACCTAGTGTTCTTCCGCACCGTGAGCAGCCGGATTTCCCATGTGGGCGTGTATATCGCCAACAAACATTTCGTGCATTCCTGCTCCAGCAAAGGTGTTACGGTTTCCTCCCTGGATGAAAAATACTGGTCGCGGACCTACGCCGGTGCCGGTCGGATCATGTAGTCCGCATTCAAATCATACCTGTAGAGACGCGATTGATCGCGTCTTTTTTATTTGACCATTACAACAAGACGCGATTGATCGCGTCTCTACCGTTGGGCCATGTTTGGCCTACCAGATATAAAAAGCCCTCCACTTTTCCGGAAAAATGGGGGACTTCTAACACCTAAGAAATGGCTTATTTTCCGGAAATTCGCTCCCTTTTTCCGGAAATATCCCCCATAGTCAAGGGCTTGCCAACACACCCGTTCGGCATCTGGATTTTCAACATCGCGCACACCGTGGCAGCAATATCGGTCATATGGCACGGCTCATTCGACTGGCCCTGTGGAATATTCCAGCCATAGAATAAAAGCGGAATGTGGGCATCATACGGGTTCCAGGTACCGTGGGTGGTGCCTGTAGGCGCGTAACCGGCAAACCAGCCCGGTTCCGGAATCACAATCAAATCGCCGCTGCGCTTTTTGTGGTGGCCGTTGATCACCCGTGTGCGAATGGGTTCGGGCAATAACAAAGCAGAATTATCGTCCAGCCGCACCACATCGGCAATGCCCGGCCTACCCAGCAGATACTGCCGGACGCGCCGGATAATCGCCTCGCGGTTGTAGCCACGTGCTTCAATCAACGTATCGTCTAGGTAGATGTAGTAGTTATTGAAAAACCGGACAACCGAGCGCTGCTCTTCCTTCCGAAGCCCGGGCGCGTTCACCCCAAAAGCCGAGTCGGCGTCGTGGCGCATATCTTTTCCCATATCGCCTTCCAGAAACTGCCCTGCCGGAATGTTGCGGTCCGCTAAAAACCTTGGATTGTGCGCCCCACCGTGGTCCGCCGTCAGGAAAAACAAGACATTTCCTTTCCCATAGCGCTTTTCCAGAAAAGAAAGAAAGCGCGCCAGTTGCTGGTCCAACCGCAGGTATAAATCTTCTACTTCCAGGGCGTTGGGCGCAAACTGATGACCCACATAATCGGTGGAAGCCAGGTTGATGGCCAGCAAATCCGGGTCGGAGCCCTTTCCGAGATTTTCGGCTTCCAGTACGGTTTTGGCCAGTTCCAGTGTCAGGCCGTTTCCGGCAGGCAGCGCGCGAACGACGCCGTAGTCGCCGGGACGGAAAGAAGTATGCGGAAACGTTGGCGTTTTTTCGCCTTTATAAAGCCCTTCATACGGCGTGTTATCTGCCGTGCTATGGCGGTAGGTGTTTTCCGGCTTGGCCAGTGTCCAACCGGCGCGCAGGATAGAATCCGGTAATTTCCGGGCATTGAAATTCTGCAACCACCGGGGTAACTCCGGGCGGTAATAGGTAGAAGTAATAAAATTTCCGGTGCTGTCATCGTACCAATAGGTGCCGTCCGACATATGCCCACCGGGCAGGATGGACGCGCGGTCTTTGAGCGAAACGGCAAACACCCGCGAGCGGTTGTTGGTCGCTAGCTTTAGTTCGTCGCCAATGGTAGTCGTCAACAAATTTCTTGGACTCATCTGCCCCGCGCGCCAACTGCCGCCCACGGGCTGCACAGTCGTGTCGGACACACAATAAGTCGCTTTTCCGGTGGCGGAGTAAATCCAGTCGTTGCCCGCAATGCCATGAATGGCCGGCACACTGCCCGTCCAGATGCAGGCATGGCCCGGCGCGGTAAAGGTGGGCAGGTAGTTAATCATGGTTTGCTCCTGCGAAAAGCCTTCGCGCAATAATTTCCGGAAACCGCCGTCGCCGTAGCGGTCCCAATACCGGTAGAGATAATCCCAGCGCATTTGGTCCACCACTATACCCACCACGAGTTTGGGCCTGAGAACGGCATCGACCGGCCTGGGTTGAGCATTTCCGGAAACCAAGGCGGCAAGCAATAAAGAAAGGGAAAAGAGGAGTTTTTGCATGTTGGGGCAAAATTCCGGCTTTTGGCGGGTATGCACGCCGCGCACAGATTTTCTTTCTGTGATGGCTGCCTCTGCCCCAATTTAAGAAACCGCTCTCAGACAAAGGCGGTTTTGGTATGGTACTTTTGCAAGCGCATCACAAATAATCACCATTTAGTAGCTGTGGACCGGACCAAAATTATTACCCAGAATTATTTTAAACTTATCCTTGTTTCGCTTTTGGTGGGACTGCTGAGTGCCTTGCTCGCTTTCTCCATCAAGCATCTGACAGAACATATAGAGCACCTTATCCGCAGCACTTTTTCGTCGAAAGCAGGCCATCCTGCCGTTATTTTCCTGCCCACCATCGGTATCACAGCCATTTATTTTCTGCGCAAATACCTCTTCAAAAACCGCAAGAACAAAGGCATCACCGAGATTTATAAAACGCTGGATCAACGCAAAGACCATCTGCCTGCTTTCAAGATTCCTTCTCACTACCTCAATGGTTTTCTCACAGTCATCTTCGGCGGCTCCACCGGCGTGGAAGTCTCGACCGTCGTAGCCACGGCCACCATCGGCAACAGTGCCTATGAAAAAGAATTCTCGGCGCGGCTTTTCAAGCGTGAGCTGATTTGCGCCGGCGTAACGGCAGGTGTGGCGGTCTTGTTTGCCTCTCCCCTGGCCGGTTGGCTCTTTGCCATGGAGGTGATTGCCCGGAAATTCCGGAAATCATTGTTGGTGAGTTGCACCGCAGCGGCCCTCGTTGCCTGGGCTTTTATTCATTTCTACGACAGCAAAACCTTGTTGCCGTTTCAGGTTTCGGGCTGGAAGGGGTATGCCTTGCCGTTCTTTGTGCTCCTGAGCGTGTTGGGTGCGGCGCTTTCGGCTTATTTTACTTTGTTGGTTACGCGGATGAAAGCCTTTTTCGCCGGCATCCAAAACAATTTTCTGCGGGTCAATTCCGGTGCGCTGCTGGTCGGGTTGCTGCTTTTCTTTTTCCCCTTGCTGTATGGCGACAGCTACCACGGCCTTCAGGAAATGTTGGGAAAAGCCACCACCAACGCGGTCTTGCCCCTTGCCGTTCTGGCCTTGTTGATTTTCCTGAAACCGCTGGCGGCTGCGCTCACCCTCGGCGCGGGCGGCGATGGCGGCGTGTTTGCGCCCAGCATTGTGGCCGGCGCCTTGCTGGGGCTGGTTTTTGGCAGCTGGTGTAATACTCTATTTGGGTTAGACCTTTTGCTGCTCAACTGCGCATTGGTGGGTGCGGCAGCCACCCTTTCGGCCTCTATTTACGCTCCTTTTACGGCTTTGGTACTGGTTGCGGGGCTGGTTCCCAACGGCTATGTGCTGGCAGTGCCCTTGCTGCTGGGTAGCTTCGTGTCGCGCTTTTTCTGCAAAAAGTTTCTGCCCTACAACGTTTATACCTACGATTTCTATCTGGCCGAAAAGGCCGCGCGGTCGTAAGGAAATTTCCGGAAAAAGGCCTTTCAAAAAACTTTTTAGGAAGAGGCTATTGCAGACCTCACATTTCATCTTGAGCTTTATAGGCGGGTGAAACTCTTTCAAATATTAACCAGAATAAACGAGTGTAAAAGGGCGGCCAAAAGGGTACGCCCTTACTTTATTTAGCGACCACCCTTGAAAACAACGCTTTGTCTTAGGGCTTTATAATAAACTCATACATAAAAAATTAAGAATAGTTATAAAATTCAATGGATTTGGGCTCACACTGATGGGTACGTGGGGCGGAAATAGATTTTAAAAAAATCAAAACAAAAAGTGTCTAGTATGTGCTTCGTACTATAATTTAGCATTTTTAAAAGATACATCGCATGATACGCAAACTTCTATTTTTGTTATTTCTGCTCTCTAGTCTTCAACGAGCAAAGGCCCAGTCAACTATCTTCTTGTATGTAGATAGCAGTGTAACAGTAAGCGGCAGTGGCTCGGGATGGGCCACCGCTTATAAAACGCTTGGCGAAGCCTTGAACATAGCGAATAGCGGCAGTGCTTCCGTTTCTTATAATATTTATGTTGCAAAAGGAACGTATCAGACAGGAAGTTCTATCCGGGACAGCGCCTTTGCGATTTTGCGCAGTGGCATCCGGATCTATGGCGGATATGCAAGCGGCGGGGGGCTGCGCGATGTAGCTAATAACCCAACCATCCTGAGCGGCGATATCAATGTGCCTGATGACAGTGCAGATAATTCTTATCACGTCGTGGTGATCGCCAATACGGCTGCCGGAAGCGACAGTGTGATTCTGGATGGCTTGACCATTGAGAACGGAATGGCGAATGACTTCGGCACCAAAGATTACAACGGCCTCACCACTTACGAGAATGGCGGTGGCGCGATCTGGATTGCACAGGCAGGCACTAAATCGCTGCTACGCAATTGTACCCTGCGTCACAACAAGGGCCTGAATGGCGGTGCTGTGATGTTGCAAAACACTGCTACTGCTTTCCAGGATTGTCGCTTTTGGGACAACGCTGCCAACAATGGCGGTGCGATTTACTTTGCTGCCGGGGTGGCTTCTCAGGAATATCAGAACTGCACGTTTACCGCAAACGAGGCGTCGCAAAATGGTGGGGCTATCTATCTGGCATCCGGTACAGGCGCTCAAAATTATCGGAACTGCACTTTTACGGAGAATAAGGCAACGCAAAGCGGCGGGGCCGTTTACGCGGCTTTCGGTACGAGCTTTCATGTATGGGACGGCAGCTTCCATCGGAACCACTGTATAACCACTAACGGCGGCGCTATTTATGCAGAGGTGCTTTGCTCGCTCACCCGTTGTTCATTCACCGAGAATACCGCGCCTACCGGCGGTGCGCTTTATCTAACCACCGGCGCGGCCCTTGATACCTGCACCTTTCTGGGCAACAAGGCGCTGACAGGAAATGGAGGTGCTGCTTATTATTCCAACATATCGGGCAGTTACGGCCTTCTTAGCCAGAACACGGTTTTTGAAGCCAATACTGCACTTGCCGGCCAGGGGGGCGCTATCGCCGATTACGGGCATTATTCGCATCCCTCCGTTTTCACCAACACCCTTTTCACAAAAGACTCCGCCAGAAACGGCGGTGCTGTTTACATGAGTGCGCCGCTGGAGATGCAGTCGTGTACGCTGACCAGCAATTATGCTTCAAACAAAGGTGGCGCGATGTATAACTACCTGAGCGCATTAGAGCTTTCTTACAGCCGGATTTCCGGAAACCGGGCCGATACTTCGGGGGGTGCTTTCTTTATAGAGAACGGCGCTGTGAACAAGCTGTTTAAAAATCTGGTGATTTCCGGAAACGCGGCGGGACTTCAGGGCGGCGCTATCACTGCTTCCAACAGCAATACTTTTCTGCAATTGGAGAACTGCACCCTGGCAGGCGATACGGCCTTACTAGGCAATGGAATTTACTGCACCAACTCCTCGCCGGCAGTGAAAAATTGTATTGTTTGGGAAGGCACCGGCAACGGCCTTTACGCAGTAAATAACAGCTTTCCTACCGTTACGTATTCTATCGTAGAAGGGGGTTTTTCCGGGACAGGAAACCTAAACATTAACCCGGCTTTTCTAAATCCACAACCAGCAACAGCCGCGCCAACAACACTGGGTGATTATAGCCTTACGGGTTGCAGCCCGGCTATCAACGTGGGGCAGAATACCGGTTCTTACAGCGGCGTGATGGACTTTATCGGAAATGCCCGTCTGGCAGATAATGTGGTAGACATGGGTGCGTATGAGTTTCCGCGACTGGCGATTGCAGGCGTAATTTCCGGGCCGGCACTTGGCTGTGTGGGCGATGTCATTCCATTAACGCCCTCTGTGAGCGGCGGCACATGGTCCACCCTCACGCCTACGCAGGTGGCCGTGAGTACTTCGGGTATAGTAATGGCCCTTTCGCCCGGCCCTTCTATGATTCACTACACGGTGATGGCCAACGGATGTCCGGTGATTACGGTGATTTCCATCACCATTCAATCGACGCCGGCAACGCCTATTGTAACGGTAAACAATGGCAACCCTGTGTGTCTGGGCGCTGTTTATCCGGTAGACTATATCAGCACCGGCGGCCTGTGGACAATAGGTGACACAATGATTACCAGCATTCAGGCTTATGGAGCGCCTACTTATTTTAAAGCAAAAGCATTAGGAACCACCACGCTTATCCTCACCGCCATCAACACCAACGGGTGCAGCGCTGCCGATACGGTTTCGGTAACTGTAAATCCGACACCAACGGTAGCCGGGATTACGGGTGGCGATACGCTGTGCGCGGGCGCAACGGTGCAGCTTTCTAATGCAACGCCCGGCGGTGTATGGGACGTCGTTCCGGCATCCAGCCCTTTCACCATCAGCAACACCGGCCTTGTAACCACCCTGATTTCCGGAAATGGCTATGCTATCTACACCGTAACGAATGCAGCGGGGTGCAGTGCGATTGACAGCCATCACATCCACGTCCTTGCGCTTCCCGGAAATGGCGTAACCCAGTCGGGCAGCACCCTGACGGCAACGCAAAACGGCGCATCTTATAACTGGTTTGAGTGTGTTGGCAGCAATAAAAATCCGGTAGGCCACACCGGCCAAAGCTATACGCCAACACACAGCGGCAGCTATGGCGTTTCCATCAGCAACGGCTTCTGCACTGTTGAGAGTACCTGCATTCCGGTAACCGTGCTGGGCATTTCCAACGTTTCGACGCAGGATTGGCAGCTGTATCCCAACCCAACAACCGGCGCGGTAACAGTACAAACCGGAAATACCATAGCCGAAAAAATTGTGGTGAGTGATTTTTCCGGAAAGCGGCTCCTGGAAATACGCCCCACAGCGTCCGAAACAACGCTGGACCTTAGGGGCTTTGCAGCTGGCTTGTATCTGGTAACCATCACCGATCGTTCCGGAAATACAACGATGTTGCGGCTGACGGTAATCAGTCAATAATTTCCGGAAATTAAAGGCTTTTTATAGAAGGGGTTGCTGGTCCTGGAGGCCGGCGGCCCCTTTTGCCTTTTTAAGAAAAGCATTCGGCTGCTCCCTTCGTACTTTTGCAGCCAAATTTTAAACCTTTACACCGCTTTTTTCCACATGCCCCAGACCGACCTTTTTGCCAAATTTGAAAGCCGCCTCGGCCCTATCGGTGACTATGCCGAACAAGCACCCGGCTATTTTGCGTTTCCCAAGCTGGAAGGCGAACTGGGTAACCGGATGCAATTCCAAGGCAAGGAAGTGATTGTCTGGAGTCTGAACAATTACCTCGGCCTGGCCAACCACCCGGAAGTCCGGAAGGCCGATACCGACGCAGCCGCTGCTTATGGTATGGCCTACCCCATGGGCGCCCGTATGATGAGCGGCAACACGGGTGAGCACGAAAAGCTGGAAAAAAGTCTGGCCGAATTTGTGGGCACCGAAGACGCGATGCTGTTCAACTTCGGTTACCAGGGCATGGTGAGTGCCATTGACGCGCTGGCGGGTCGCCGCGACGTGATTGTGTACGACGCCGAAAGCCACGCCTGCATTATTGACGGCCTGCGCCTGCACCCCGGCAAACGCTTTGTCTATAAACACAACGACGTGGCCGACTGCGAAAAGCAACTGGAACGCGCCAAAACCATTGCCGACGAAACCGGTGGCGGTATCCTGCTCATCACAGAAGGCGTTTTCGGGATGAGCGGCAACCAAGGCAAGGTTGCTGAGATCGCGAAGCTGAAAGAAAAGTATAATTTCCGGCTTTTTGTAGATGATGCGCACGGCTTTGGTACCATCGGTGAGAAAGGTGCGGGCGTAGGTGAGGAACAGAATTGTATGGCCCAAATCGACGTTTACTTTTCCACTTTTGCGAAAAGCATGGCTTCTATCGGCGGTTTTCTGGCGGCGGATAAAAAAGTGCTGACCTACCTGCGCTACAACATGCGCTCCCAGATTTTTGCTAAAAGCCTGCCGATGCCGATTGTGCTGGGCAACCAAAAGCGCCTGGAGCTCTTGCGCAACAAGCCGGAGCTGAAAGCAAACCTGTGGCGCAACGTAAACATGCTGCAAAACGGCCTCCGCGAAGCCGGTTTTGACATCGGCACCACCAACAGCCCGGTTACGCCGGTGCGCATGGCAGGCGGCCTCTACGATGCGGTACAGCTGATTAAAGATTTGCGCGAGAACTATGGCATTTTCTGCTCGGTAGTGGTATATCCGGTGATTCCGAAAGGACAGATTATTCTGCGCCTCATCCCCACCGCTGCCCATACCGAACAGGACATCCGGGAAACCCTTGCAGCCTTTAGCGCCGTTCGCAGCAAGATTGAAAACAAGGAATATCCGCAGGAAATGCCGATCCTGAGTTAAAGCCCATTGGGATTAGACAGCTTCGCTGTTGGACGCCTTCGGCATTGGAGAATTGGACGGCTAAAGCCATTGGATAATTACTCATTCCCCAATCTTCCAATTTCCCAAAGGGAAGTTCAATTCCGGCGTAGGCGATGTCCAATCCTTCAATTACGAAGCAGTCCAATTTTGCAAAGCAAAGTCTAATCCCGCCACGGGCGGTTTCCAATCCTCCAATTATGAAAGTCTTTATCGCAGGGGCTTCCGGCCTCGTGGGCGGTCAGTGTCTGAAATATTTCATCCAAAAAGGCTGGGACGTAAAAGGGTCTTATTTTTCGTATCCGGTAGATGGACTGGTGTATTTCAATACGCTGGAAGCAGACGAGCGAAATTTTGACCTCACCGCCTGGAAGCCGGATGTAATTGTGCACTGCGGTGCGCTCACCCACGTAGATTATTGCGAAAGCAATGAGGAAGAAAGCTACCTGAAAACAGTAAAAAGCACGGAAACGCTGGTAGCCATCGCAAAGCAAATTGGTGCAGGCTTTGTGTATTTCTCCACCGATTATGTTTTCGACGGCGTTTCCGGACCGTATAAGGAAGAGGATCCGGTAAATCCACTGAGTGTTTATGGCCGCCACAAACTGGAAGGCGAACAACTCGTTTTACGGGAAATCCAAAATGCGCTGGTGCTGCGCGTCACCAATATTTATGGCGATGAAGCGCGGGGTAAAAACTTTGTGGCCCGCATCGTGGCGCAGATTGAAGAAGGAAAAGAACTGACACTGAAACTCCCCTACGACCAGTTTGCCCATCCTACCAACGCCGCCGACCTCGCCCGCGCTCTTTATCTGCTCTTGCGCGACGGGAAGCGCGGCATCTACCACCTCGGCGGCACCGACTACATGAATCGCGTGGAGCTGGCCCTGCGCATCCTGAAACACTTTCCCCAAGCGAAATACCAGCTGGAACCCATTTCCACTGCCTCCCTGAACCAACCGGCAGCCCGTCCGCTCAATGGCGGCTTTATCCGCGCCAAGTTTTGCGCGGAGTATCCGGAGTTTCTGTTCAGCAATGTAGATGATTATCTGAGCGGGAAGGCGTAGGAGATGACTTGAAGTGGTCTCCTAAATAAATTGCTTTCTGAAAAAGCAGGTTATCTTTTGTCATCCCGCCTTTGGCGGGATCTGCGCAGATTCCCTCCGGGAATGACAAAATTCGCTGTCCGAAACAACTGCTTCAGGGTTTATAAGACCACTTCTTGTCAAGTCCTCGTATATAGCACCGATAGACTTGACATGAACCAGCCACCAAAGACACCTCTTTGAAAAAGGAACACTTGTGGGCGTTTTCTTTTGTCATTCCCGAAGGGAATCTTCGAGGGTAGCAAAAGAGACGAGAAGCAATGACTTCCTATTCATGAGACCTCTTCAGGTCTGGAGTCTGTGCCGCAATAAAAGCCAAAATTTCCGGAAAATTCCCCTCCCCAAAACCAAAAAAGACAAGGTGTGAAAGCCTTGTCTTTTTTGGTTTCTGGATTTTGGATTCTAAAACTACCAAACCTTCGCCCGCTCGCCTACCGGACGGTACATCTTCGCGCCGGGCTTCACGTTAAAAGCGTCATACCACTCCTGCATATTGCTCAGCGGACCATTGGTGCGGTGCTCACCAGGTGCGTGCGGGTCGGTCACAATGCGCGATGCGGCCTCTTCCGGGCGGATATTGGCGCGCCATACCTGTGCCCAGCTCAGGAAAAAGCGTTGGTTCGGGGTAAAGCCGTCAATCTTTTTGCCGGCCTTTGCTTCGGCTGTTTTCTGGAACGCATCGTAGGCAATCGCCAGCCCGCCAAGATCAGCGAGGTTTTCGCCCAACGTCAGTTCGCCGTTTACATGAACCGTGTCCAGCACCGTGTAGTCGTTGTATTGCTTTACCACCACATTGGCCTTGTCGGTGAATTGCTTGGCGTCGGCTTCGGTCCACCAGTCCTTCAGGTTGCCCTGCGCATCATATTGCCGGCCCTGATCGTCAAAACCGTGGGTCATCTCGTGGCCAATCACAGAGCCAATGCCACCGTAGTTCACGGCGTCGTCGGCTTTGTCGCTAAAGAACGGATATTGCAGGATGCCGGCCGGAAACACGATTTCATTGAAAGCAGGATTATAGTAGGCATTCACCGTAGGCGGCGTCATGCCCCACTCGGTGCGGTCCACTGGCTTGCCCAGCTTGGAAATCATATATTTATATTCGTATGCCGAAGCATTTTCCACGTTCTTATAGTAGGTATCTGGATTGATAACCACGCCTTCATAGGTTTTCATCTCATCTGGATAGCCAATCTTTTTCAGAAATGTACCCAGCTTTTGCAGGGCGCGGCCTTTCGTTTCGGGACTCATCCAGTCCAGCTTTTGGATGCGGGCCGCGTAAGCTTCCTGCAGGTTGTTCACCATCGTCAACATGCGGGCTTTGGCTTCGGGTTTGAAGTGTTTATCCACATACATTTTTCCCAAAAGCTCACCTACACTACCGTCGATGGTATTGAGCACGCGTTTCCAACGCGGCGTTTCTTCTTGCTGTCCGCGCAGGGTTTTGCCATAGAAATTAAACCGCGCCTGGTTGAAATTCTGGCTTAGATAAGGCGAGGCAGAGCGGATTTGATGAAAACGCAGGTAATCCTTCCAGGCATCTACCGGCGTTTTTTGCAGCATCACGCCCAGGTTGGCAAAAAACTCCGGCTGTCCGATAAGGATGGCACCTTCTCGGTCCACTTTCAGATCCGAGAGCATTTTGCCCCAATCCAGGCCCGGCGTTTTTTGCGAAATCTCACCAACCGAAAACTTATTGTAAGTCTTGTAGGGATCGCGCATTTCCACCCGTGTCATCGAGCTGTTCGCCAATCCCGACTCAATGTTATAAACGTTCTCGGCAGCCGCTTCAATGCGGGCTTGAGGCACACCACTCAGCGTCAGCACCTGACGGATATATTTTTTATAAGCCTCGCGGATCGCCTTGGTGCGCGCGTCGTTGTTGGTGTAATAATCACGGTCGGGCATACCGAGGCCGCCCTGGTAAAACTGCGGAATCTGACGGGTTACTTCTTTATCATCGGGCGAAACATAAAAGGCAAAGCCCATGCCGTTGCCACGGGTGTGCTGATAAGCCAGTTCGCGCTGCACGTCGGCTGGTGTTTTCAGGGCTTCAATCCGGCCCAGTTCTTCTTTCAGCGGGGTGATGCCCAGGCGCTCAATCGTAGCGCTGTCCATACCGGAGCGGTAGAAATCACCCACCATTTGCTTCGCACTTCCCTTCGTCGCTTTGGCAGCGGCGGCCTCTTCCAGCAGGGCGCGCAACGCCTTATAATTGTTATCCTGCAGCTCGTTGAAAGAGCCCCAGCGGGTTTCGGAAGCCGGGATGGCATTGTGCTTTAGCCAGTTGCCGTTGGCGTAGTAGAAAAAATTGTCGCCGGGAGCAACGCTTTTGTCGATGTTGGCCGGGTCCAGCACTTTGGAAGGCGTGTTGCCACTGCCGGCCAAAACCGCATCTGCGTGTGCGCCGGTCAGAAGCAAAGCACAGGCAGCGCCCCGCAGCCATAGTTTTTTAGAAATCATATCGTCTTTTAGGAAAGAAAACAAAGTTGCGCCCGCTTTTGATTACGGAATGTAAAAATTAACCGTCTTAAGGGGGGAGATGCAGGGGGAATTTTCCGGAAATGCAGCTCTTTTTTCCGGAAATCCAAGCCCCCCAAAGGCCCTACTCTACCACCCAGTCAAATGGCAAGGCCATTTGCGCTTTTTGGTTGAGCCGCTGCCATTTGCCCATTTTTTCTACCAACTGGCTTGCCTGCGCGCCGCCAACCGCTTTCAGGGCGCCGGTCATAGGGGTATTCTTAAACTTGCCAATCATATTCTGAAACCGGTCCACCGGCTCCGGATAGGTAGTGATGCTGTAGTCCTTCAATCCAGCCAGTTTGGCGGCACTCCGGATGGCGTCGTCCAGGCTGCCGATGCGGTCCACCAGTCCAATTGCCAGGGCATCACGGCCCATCCATACCCGCCCTTGTGCAATGGAATCTACCTGCTCGCCGGAAAGCTTCCGGCCCGTGGCCACCCGCGATTTAAACAGGTCATAAATAGCATCTACGCCGCGCTGCATCCGCGCCCGCTCGGCATCGGTAAACGGCTTTGTGGCTGAGGGAAAATCAGCAAAAGGTGCGTTTTTCACTTCGTCAAACGTAACGCCCAGCTTCTGGGTCAGCAGTTCGTTGGCATTAAACATCAACCCGAAAACACCGATAGAGCCGGTCAGCGTCGTGGGCTGGGCAAAAATGCTGTCGGCAGAAGCCGAGATATAATACCCGCCGGAAGCGGCCATATCGCCCATGGAAACCACCAGTTTCTTGGTTTTTTGCAGCAACTCCAACTCCCGCAAAATCACCTCTGAAGCCCGCGCCGAGCCGCCCGGACTGTTTACCCGCAGCACTACGGCCTTTACGTTGTCGGCCTTGCGGATGCGCCGGATTTGGGCCACAAAGCTTTCGGAAGCTATGGTGTAATCGTTTTCGCTTTTGCCGTCAATGATTTCGCCTTCGGCAAACAGCACGGCCACGCGCCCGTCTTTGAGCGTCACGCCGGTTTTGGATTTAGAATAATCGCCGATTTTGGTAAAGGCGATCGGATCGTCTTTCTTTTTGCCGGTCGCCGTCCGGATGTAATCTTCTACCTCATCCCAATACGCCAGTCGGTTTACCAAGCCCAGGCGCTGCGCATCTTCAGGCAACAAAACGGCACCTTCGCGCGTCCACATGCCGATGCGCGCTGTGTCGGTTTTAACATGGGCCGCAGCGGCCTGCAGGTACTCGCTCCAGATACGGTCGATTAGCACCGAAAGTTGCAACCGGTTGGCATCCGACATTTTGTATTCCCGGAACGGCTCGGTGGCACTTTTGAATTTTCCGGCATAAAAAATTTCCGGTTTCACACCGATTTTTTCGAGCGTGCCCCGGAAAAATTGCAGTTGCGCGGCCATGCCTTTCAACTCAAAATCGCCTGCCGGATTCAGGAAAACGCTGTCGGCAGCAGCGGCCACGTAGTAGTCTTTTTGAGAGTAATCTTCCCCGTAAGCATACACCGGTTTTCCGGAAATTTTCCGGAAATTCAAGATTGCTTCGCGAATGGATTGCAATGTGGCCCAGCCCGCCGGAGTGTTGCCGGTGCGGATGAGAATGCCCGGCACGCGGCTGTCGGTGGCGGCATCGGCAATAGACTGATTAATGTCGTAGAGGCCGGCGTTGCCGTCGCCTTCATCGTCGGTGAGCAGGGGAAAAGAAGATGTTTCGCGTTGTTCGTGGATGGGCTTGCGCAAATCCAGCAGCAACATTGAGCCGTCTTTGATAGTTACTTCCTTATTGACTTTTTTAGCCGAATCGATTAAAGAACTAATGCCGCCGATCACCACACCCACCACAATCACGGTAGCCACCAACACGGCCAGCAAGGCAGCGAAAAAGGTTTTGAAAAATTGTTTCACAGAAAAAGAAAAATTCCGGCTTTTTTGCTTTGCCGAAAGAGGGCCGAAAATACGAAGAGGCAGAATGACAGAAGCCAAAAGCCCTGTCACTATTATTCGGGTTACCCTTTCAGATCGTCTTTACTTTCTTCTAAACCCTATTCAGGTATTGCAAAACCGCATTTAAGTGGCACACAACCGCATCTAGGCGTTACTATACCGCATTTTACTACTGCATTACTGCATTTGGGCGCTGCACAACCGCATTGGGTCGTTACTATATCATATTTATCTACTACATCAGCGCATTTGAGTGCTGCACAACCGCATTTGGGCGTTACTATATCATAGAAATATAATACATCGACCCCCTAAATTTTTGTACACGCGTTTTTTATAATACAACAATCCCCTTGGGGATTGTTCTGATGGATTAGGCGATCTTGTTCAGCAGATCCGGCTCCTGCTAGTGATGCAAATAAGAGACGGCGACTTTAATATCCCTAATGGCCCTTTTCCGGACAGGCGCTTACGCCTTTCTTTGCGTTTCTAAAACAACCATCCTCGTGCATCCCAAGCTCACTCCGGAAGTCCACACCGCCGTTTTGCTCCTGGGGGGCAATATAGGCGATCGTTTTGCCCATCTGACTGCCGGAGTCAAAGGGCTCGCCGGGCATTGCGGAACCATCACCCGGCAATCGGCGGTTTATGAATCGGAGGTGTGGGGCGGAACCGACCAGGAAGCGTATCTGAACCTGGCGGTTGTTTTAGAAACACCGCTTTCGCCGGAAGCATTGCTGGAAGGCTGCCAGCGCATTGAAGCCGCGCAGGGCCGCGAGCGCATCCGGAAATGGGACGCACGGACGTTGGATATCGACATTTTATTTTTTGACGACGCTGTTATGGATCTGCCCCACCTGAAAATCCCCCACCCGTTGCTCAGCGAACGGCGCTTTGTGCTGCAACCCCTGTCGGAAATATTGCCCCTTTTCCGGCATCCACAAAAAGGAAAGTCTATACAAGAATTGCTTTTGGCCTGCCCGGATACCGGAAAAGTGTGGCTTTGGCGCGCCTAAAACAGGCGGTTGAGGTGGAATGATTTTGCTGTACCTGTTTCAACCTTAAGACCACTTTCATTATGGGACCTATTCAGGAAAGTGCGCGCGTTTCTAAAGTCGCGCCCGTAGCGCCGGAAACCGGCCTCGCTTCGCCCCTTCAGGCTTTTTTTATTGATGCCCTGCAAACGATGCAGGATGCAGAGCGCCAACTGACCGAAGCCTTACCGCAACTGCAACAAAAAGCAACCAACAACGCCCTGCGCACCGGCTTTGGCAAGCACCTGGGCGAAACGCTGATTCACGTGCAGCGGCTTCAGAAAGCCTTGGATTTTATAGGCGCGTCCGTTGAAACCAAGCCCTGCCGCGCGATGCAGGCTTTGATTGAAGAAGGCATGGAACAGATCGAAAGTACACCTGCCGGCACGGCCCTGCGCGATGTGGCGCTGGTATTGGCGGCCCAGAAAACAGAACATCTGGAAATTGCCACGTATGGCGGCCTGATTCAGTTGGCCAAGATGCTGGGCCATAAAGAAATTGTGGGCCTGCTGGATGCCAACATGAAAGAAGAATATGGCGCCGACAAGCTGCTGACGCTGGTAGCGGAAAGCGGTGTGAACTATACGGCCGCTGAGGAAGGCACGCCGCAGGCGGCGGCCTAGGTTGTGTTGACAGAAACTTAGGCATCCGCCGAGGAGCCCCGTAGGGGTGCAGGTTTGGTAGCGGCAGCCGTTTCCTTTTAAAAAATAAGTCCCGTAGGGACGCAGGTTGGGTTTAGACAGAACCCAACC
>JAEWBT010000059.1 GCA_023391015.1 Bacteroidota bacterium | reverse complement strand
CCTTTTTTACGTATAACCAACACATCCACAAGCCCAAAGAACGGATCATTAGAAAAAAATTTTTTCTAAAAAAACCGGATGGCGTCTTGCATTTGTTTTAACACCCTATTATTTTAGCGCACCCTTCCGGCTTCCCTTATCGAAGGGTTTTTGATTCGTTCTATTTTTTATGAAAAGACTTTTACTCTTCTTTATATCGCTGTGCAGCGTTTTTGCGGCCCGATCCCAGTACAACCCTTTATGGATTCCGGATACCTTGTCGGGCACACAGTTCAACCTGACGATGCGGGACACTTTTACCCAGTTAATTTCCGGAAACCAAACCATTACCGGCGGCATCAACGGCCGGTTCTGGGGGCCAACGCTCATCTTCCGCCGGGGCGACACCGTGCGGCTGAACGTTCACAACAAGCTCAACGACAGCACCACGCTGCACTGGCACGGGCTGCATCTACCAGCGGTAATGGACGGCGGACCGCATCAGGTTATTCCGCCCAACACGCATTGGAGGCCCTTTTGGAAAGTAACCGATCAGGCCGCCACGCTTTGGTATCACCCCCACCTCCACGAGATGACGGCCAAGCAGGTGGCTTCCGGACTGGGCGGCATGATTATCCTGCGCGACAGCCAGGAAGCGTCGTTGCCGCTCCCCCGGACCTACGGCGTGGATGACATCCCGCTGGTGCTTTCCGACCGGAAGTTTGATAATGCCAATCAGTTTGTGGTGCAGGGCTTTGGCGATACCATGCTCACTAATTTTACGTTGAATGCACAGGCCAACCTGCCGGCGCAAATGATACGCTTCCGGGTGCTGAATGCTTCGGTGGCACGCACCTACAACCTGGGTTTTAGCGACAATCGCAACTTTTATATTATCGGCTCCGACGCCGGGCTGCTTCCCGCGCCGGTTGTCAAAAACCGGATGCTTATCAGTCCCGGCGAGCGTGTAGAATTGGTGGTTTCGCTTTCTGGCCAGCAAGGCACTGCTCCGGACCTTATGGCTTACAACGCTGAAATGCCGGCCAATATTCCGGGCGGCATGGTCGTGCCGCCAGCCACGCCTTCCAATGCGCTGGCAGGCCGCAATTTCCGGCTGCTGCATCTGGTTGTTGGTGCGCCAACAGCCAACGCCGTTCATACGCTTCCGGCCCAATTGAGCCGGATCCCGCGCCATGACACAACAGGAATACAGACCGTCCGCAAGTTGCTCATCTCCGACTCGTTAAGCGCCACCGGGCAGATTAAAAGCTTTTTATTTAACCACCGGAGCTACAATCCAACCCATAACGAGTTTGACGTGCCGCTTTCCAACAAAGAAATTTGGGAAATCACCAGCACCTCTGCCGTTACGCACCCTTTCCACATTCACGATATTGAGTTTAACGTACTGGACGTCAACGGTCAGCCACCTGCCCCTGAAGACGCCGGTTGGAAAGATGTAGTCCTTATCCCCGCACCGCCGCGCGATACCGCTGGCCAGGTTATCCGGCCCACCGCGGTGCGTTTTATCGGACAGTTCAACGATTACGCCGATTCGGTGCACCCGTTTATGTTTCATTGCCATATCCTGACCCATGAAGACGGCGGCATGATGGGACAATTCTTAGTAACAGGCCAGGCAACCGGCGTAAAAACACCAGCGGCAGCGCCCATGCAGCTAAGTCTGCACCCCAATCCGGTGAAAGACCGGCTAACCCTCACTTTTGATGCGCCGACTGCGGTGTATTATATCTGGATTACCGACCCGGCTGGCCGTACCAAATACATGCTTCCAGAACCCGATTGGCAAAACGGAATAGACGTAAGCAGCCTGCGCAGCGGGCTATATTATCTTACGGTTCTGGAAAAGAAGACAGGACGGAAAACGACCCAATCGTTTATCAAAGAGTAACCTGCCGATAGGTCTCGGGCGGGACGCCAGTGGTGGACCAAACAATGCCTATACGCCTCACACACTTTCCGGAAATCAGTCTCATTTTCCGGAAATTTTTGCAAGCTGCCGGGTCGAGTGAAACCCATTCTACGCCGGATTTCAAACCAGAAGCATGTCGTTTTCAAAAGCTGTTTTATTATCCTTAAGCCTATTGATGTCGCTGACTGCAAATGCACAAAAGCCGCTGACCGATAATGAAGTACTGCAACTTTTCCAGTTGCCGGAAGCCCAAGGAAAAAGCCCGGCTCTTTCCACTGATACCAAAGGGCTGATTTTGATTTTTACCTGCAACCACTGTCCTTTTGCCCGTCTCTACACAGGCCGCTTCAACGCCCTTCAGGAAAAATATGCGCCGCAAGGCGTACCGGTCGTGGCTGTGAACAGCATGGATACGATGATTTATGAAGATGAAGCTTTTCCCTACATGCAGGAAAAAGCAAGCGCAGAATCTTATGCATTTGCCTATTTGCAGGATGCTGGTCAGCATTGGGGGCGGCGTCTGGGCGCGCAAAGCACGCCTTCTGCATTTGTTCTTTGGAAAAGTCCGGACGGCTGGCGGGTAAGATATTTCGGCAGCATCGACGATAACGGGGAGGCTCCGGAAAAAGCCACGCCCTTTGTTGGAAATGCTGTCGCTGAGTTGCTAAAAGGAAAACCCGTAACGCGCCCACAAACCAAAGCCTTTGGCTGTGCCATTGAATATTCCCGGAAAAAACGGCCCTGAATGACCCGCAAAAGACCTTATTCTAAACTTTACACACGCACTCAAAATGACTGAAACACCCAACCAGCCACTACGGGCCACGTTCTCCTCACGCCGGTCTTTCCTGAAACAAAGCACCCTGCTGGCAGCCGGGTTGGCGGTTGGCCTGCCGTGGTTTGGCGGCTGCCGGAAAACCACCGCTGCGATTGATGGCATTTGGGACGAACTAGCCACTGCCCTGCAAGGCAACTTGTTGCGCCCGGATTATGGCGGTTTTGCCTATAAAGCTGCGCCGTGGGCCTTGCAATATGCGTCGGTGTTGCCGCAGGGCATTGCCTCGTGTGTCTCTAAAGAAGATGTGCAGACCTGCATTCGCTGGGCGCAAAAGCATAATGTTCCGTTTGTGGCCCGCAGTGGTGGCCATTCCTATGGCGGCTACTCCACCACAACCGGACTGATGATTGACGTGTCGCCTATGAATAAGGTAACGATGGACCCGTCCACAGGTTTTTTACGAGCAGAAGGCGGTGCCCGAAACCGGCATGTTTTTGACGCCGGCCGTGCGCTTGGCTTATCGGTTACGCACGGACGGTGTTTTGAGGTAGGCGTTTCCGGGCTCACCCTGGGTGGTGGTATTGGCTTTGACATGCGCGAAAACGGCTATACCTGCGATAAGCTGATAGAAACCGAAGTGGTGCTGGCCAACGGTGACATCATCACCTGCAACGAAACCCAAAACAGCGATCTTTTCTGGGCGTGTCGCGGCGGCGGCGGTGGCAATTTTGGCATCCACACGTCTTTTACTTTTGAGCCTTTCCGGGTAAGCAATCTGACGGTTTTCATCATTAGCTGGAAAGGTGGCAATCTGGCCGGACTGCTGCGCGCCTCACAGCGCATGATTGCGCAAGCCCCCGATACCCTGGGCATGAAACTCAGTCTGGTCCGCACCCAGCCGGGGTCTTCAAACCCCATGACACTTACGATTATGGGCAGCTACAGTGCCGGAAACCGCGCCGCGCTGGAAGGCATTTTGCAACCCATGCTGGCGGTGCAAACGCCCGCTTCAACAGACATCCGCGAAACGAATTATTGGGACGGCAACGTTTTTCTTTCCGAACAAGGTTTGCCTGAATACAGCCATGAGCGCTCGCGGTTTATTAAAGACTACCTGAGTGACGCGGCTATCGACACGATTTTGGATCGGATGAACGCTTGGCCTGGCACGAGCGGCGCAGCTACCTGGAAGTTCTTTTTGCTGGGTGGTGCTATTGATAGTAAACGCCCGGAAGAAATGGCGATGGTTCACCGGGGCTACAAAATGCTTTCCAGCACCGAGCTGGAATGGACGCCGGAGGACAAAAGCAGCACTCTGGCTGTGGCTGAGCAATGGCTGGATAACTTCCACAACCAAATGCAGGCCTATAGCTCTCCGCACTGTTATCAAAACTTTATTGACCCGGCAGAAACGGACTATCTGAACGCCTATTACGGTACGAACCTGACGCGACTTAAGGAAGTAAAACGAAAATATGACCCACAAAATCATTTCCGCTTCCCGCAGTCCATCCCAATGTGATAAAAGACTTTTTCCCTAAAAAAGAAAGCACAGCCTGGTCAGGCTGTGCTTTCTTTTTTCGCATTTTTGATGCCCGCAACTGCTCAAGGCTTTTAAAAATACCCCAACTGCACCTTGCTGTGCGGCGCATACAGGATATTGATTTCGTCGCCCTGATGCAGCAATTGGTACACTGCGGCTTCTACCTCAATGCTAAGTAGAATCATCGAATTTAGATAGAGGTGATAGCTGTTGTTTTGGGGCATAAAAACCTTCCGGTTCACAGTAGCCTGCTCCACGATTTTTTCGCCGCCGCGCAGGTCGCGCCGCAGCGGTCGAACATTCCGCCAGTAACTGACCCACGCGATAAAAGCGCTCACCAGCAACAGCCAAAAAACGAGCAAAAAATACCGCAACACAGAGAACTCCGACGGGTCGCCTTCCCGAACGGCCTGAATCCACGCCCCGGCAAACGGCAGGATAAAACTTAGAATCATACACACCCGGAAGAGTTTATAAACCGACCGTACTTCTGCATCGCGACGGGCCTTTAAAAAAGAGGCTTCGTCCTGCGTCAACGATTCGGTGTAGTAAGGAACGAGCGTGCCTTTCATAACTTCTTAAAGTTACGATTGAGGAAACGCTTCCGGATACACGCGCGTCATTTTATTTTGAATGTACCGGATAAAGGGTTCACTGCTCAACCCGCTACCCGTTGCCCGCTGACACAATTCTTCAGAAGTGTAACGCCGGCCATATTGGTGGATATGTTCCCGAAGCCAGCGAAGCAGATGGGAGAAATCCCCTTTTTCAAACTGCGCTTCCAGGTCCGGAAGGTCTTTTTGGGCCTGCTCAAAAAACTGGGCAGCGTAGAGCGAGCCGAGTGTATAAGTAGGAAAATATCCAAACGAGCCGTGCGACCAATGCACGTCCTGCAACACGCCCAATGCATCGCTAGACGGTGTGATGCCTAAGTATTGTTGATAAGCTTTATTCCAGGCGGCGGGCAAGTCGCGGGCTTCCAGATTTCCGGAAAAAAGGCTTTTTTCCAGCTCGTAACGGATGGCCACATGAAAGTGATAGGTCAGCTCGTCGGCTTCGGTGCGGATGAGCGAAGGACATACCCGGTTGGCCGCCCGGAAGAAATCATTCGCCGAAAACCGACTCAACATTTCCGGAAAAACGGCCTGCAATTTTGGAAAAAAAACATCCGCGAAAGCGTGGCTCCGCCCCACGTTGTTTTCCCACAACCGGCTTTGGCTTTCGTGGATGGCAAGCGAGCAGGCCTCACCCAGGGGCAACCCGTACTGCGCCAACGGCAACCCTTGTTCATAAAGCGCGTGGCCGCCTTCGTGGATAGAGCTCCACAGCATGTAAGCCAGGTTTTCTTCGTCGGCGCGGGTGGTGATCCGGGCATCGTCGGGGCCAAACGAAATGGAAAAAGGGTGCGCGGCGTAGTCCTGCCGGCCCGCCTCAAAATCGTAACCCATCTGGCGGAGTACGGTTTCTGAAAAGCGAAACTGTTTATCTTTTTCAAAATAACCTTTAAAAACAACGTCGCTTACCTGCGGAGCAGCACTGATTTTTTCCAGAATCGGTTGCAGCGCGGCTTTTAAATTCCGGAAAATGGGGTCCAGCAAAGCCACCGTTACGCCTTTTTCATAATCGTCCAGAAGCCCATCATATGGATGGCCGGCAAAACCATAGAGCGCTGCCTGTTCCCGCTTTAGGTCAATCATCTTTTGCAGCGGCCCCTCAAAAAGGGAGAAATCCGATGCTGCCCGCGCCTTCATCCACGCTTCATAACACACGGTGCTTTGCAGGGAAAGGGCCTCCACAAACTGCGGCGGTAGCTTGGCAGCTTTTTCATAATCCTCGGCGCTGCGCACCACATTGATCCGTTCGGTGTCCGAAAGCGTGTCATCCTGCCCTAAGTCGTGAAGCAACTGCGCGTAGCAGGCCGAAGTCAGAATTTCATGGGCTGCTAAGGCGAGTGTAGCCAGTTGCCGCCCCCGGAGTGCAAAGCCTTTGGGCGGCATGTAGGTTTCCTGATCCCAACTCAAAACGGCTGCGGCGTTGTTAAAATCAGCTGCTTTTTGGGTCAGGGTTTGGTATTCGGCGTAGGACATTTAATAGGAGTTAGGAGTTTATAGGGTTTATAAGGTTAAAGTGAAGCAAGATAGAAGTTGTTTTTCCTTTCATATTATCTCTAATCCTTAATCCCTTTTACAAATCGCTTGCTTCCAGCCGTTCCACTTTGCTGATACCACCGGATTCTATCAGCTTCTGGCTGAGCAAATCCAGCTCTTCGCGGTCGTGCACAAAAACCATAATAGTTCCTTCAAAAACGCCATTGTGCCCGTCGATGCTGAGGCTGCGCATGTTCATTTTGAGGTCGCCGGTTACCACATTGGCAATCTTCTGAATCACACCTACATCGTCCAGCCCAGTAACGCGCACGCCACAGAGAAATGAGATTTCGTTGTTTTTAGCCCACTTGGTTTTCACCACGCGGTGGCCGTGCTGTGCCATCAGCCGCGACGCGTTTTTGCAGTCGGTGCGGTGGATGCGAAGGCCTTCGCCCGGCGACTGGAATCCAAAAACATCATCGCCCGGGATGGGCTGGCAACAATTGGCCAGTTTGTAAAGAATCTTATCCTGCGTATCGCCGAATATCACAATCTCGGAGCCTTTCGGGTGCGGCAGGGCATCTTCCGGAATCAGCTGCCGGCTGTCGAGGTTGGTTTCCTTTGCCGGTTGCAGCATGCGCTCGCCTTCAATCCGGAAATTTTTCAATTCACGCAGGTCAAAATTGCCCACAGCCGCGCCGTAGAACAAGTCTGCCGCGTCGATTTTCTGGAAATAGCTGCACATCTCGGTGATGTTGGGCTTGGAAAGCGGCACACCCAACGCTTCTAATTTCTTTTCCAGAATCTCTTTTCCCCGAACGCCAATTACGCGGCGCTCTTCCTTTAAAAACGATTTAATCTTGGATTTTGCCTTGCCGGTCAGCACAAAATCCAGCCATTCGGCGTCGGGCTTTTGCTTGGAAGAGGTAATGATTTCCACCTGGTCGCCGCTTTTCACCGGGTGCGACATCGGCACGAGCTTGTAGTTCACTTTTGCGCCAATGCAGTGCAGCCCCAAGTCGGAGTGGATGTCAAAGGCAAAGTCCAGCGCCGTAGCGCCTTTGGGCAGCACCCGCATATCGCCCTTGGGAGTATAGACGTAGATTTCCTCGGTAAAAAGGTCCAGTTTTACGTCCTGCAAAAACTCCAGCGTGTCGCCGTGTTCGGCTTGCAGGAGCAGCTCGCGGATGTTTTGCAGAAAAGAGTCTAGTTTGGATTCCTGGGTATTGCCTTCCTTGTAACGCCAGTGCGCCGCCAGGCCTTTTTCGGCAATTTCGTTCATCCGCGCCGATCGGATCTGCACTTCTACCCAACGCCCGCCCGGCCCCATCACGGTGGTGTGCAGGGCTTCATAGCCGTTGCCCTTGGGCACCGAAATCCAGTCGCGCAGGCGCTCCGGCGAAGGGCGGTAAATGTTGGTTATCATCGAATACACGCGCCAGCAATCCTGCCGTTCGCGCTCCGGCGGCGAGTTCAGGATAATGCGAATGGCAAACAGGTCATACACTTCTTCGAAGCTGACGTGCTTGGTGCGCATCTTGTCCCAAATGCTGTGAATGGCCTTGGGGCGGCCAAAGATTTTAAAATCCAGTCCCTGGGCTTCCAGCATCTCGCGCAAGGGGCGGATAAACTCGTTGATATACCGGTTGCGGTCGCGGTGGGTATCCTTAAGCGCCTGCGAAATCTCTCCAAAAACTTCCGGGCGCACATATTTCAAGGCCAGGTCTTCCAGCTCGCTTTTCAGTTCGTAAAAGCCAAGGCGGTGGGCCAGCGGCGCGTAGATATAAGTGGTTTCGGAAGCGATTTTCAGCTGCTTGTCGCGCACCATGCTGTCCAGCGTCCGCATGTTGTGGAGGCGGTCGGCCAGTTTAATCAGGATCACCCGCGGGTCTTCGGCCAGGGTAAGCAGGATTTTCCGGAAATTTTCGGCCTGAATGGTGGTGCTGGCCTGCAAATCCACCACATTTCCGATTTTGGTAAGGCCATCGATAATACGGGCGTAGCGGGTGCCAAACTCCTGTTCAATATCATCGAGCGTGATCTCGGTGTCTTCCACCACATCGTGCAGCAGCGCGCAGATAGCCGAGGTAACGCCCAGCCCGATTTCTTCGACCACAATCTGCGCCACGGCAATCGGGTGCAGAATATAAGGTTCTCCACTCTTCCGGCGCATTTCACTGTGGGCATCCACGGCAATTTCAAAAGCGCGGCGCAAGAGCTTTTTATCGCCCGGCTTGATGCGGGGTTTGAGGGCACGCAGCAAGGCGCGATACTCGCGCAGAATCAGCTTTTTTTCTTCTTCGGCGTCGAGGTTATAAGTAGAAATAGTAGGTAAAACAGTGGGGCTGGCCATTGCTTAAAAATAAGAAGAGAACCTGTGGATTCACAAAAATAATCCGGCCAGGAGGAGGTTGGAGAAAGTAGAGGGCAGTTGTTTAACCCGGCTTTCCGGAAAAAGCGCCGAAAGGATCCCTCGGGCGCGAGTGTTCGCAAAGCGGCAGTCGTGTCTATAAAAGCCAGCAGTCTCCGACTGCCTTTCTTAGCCAGCCGGAAGACTGGCAGTTGAGTACACACGTGAGCCCATCCGCGCGAGGAAAGCGCTACTTATACGATTTCCGGTAAAACGCCTCATACGCCGCCAAGTCACCGTCCGCTGCCAGCTTGCGCAGGTTTTCATCTGAAATCACCATTGTTTTGCGCTCGGCAGGTTTGAACTCCTTGGTCAGCACCGGTGTCGCTTTAAACGTCTGCTCATAAGCCTTGGCTTTTTGCGCCGACGGAAAACCCTGCACCACAATCAATCCAGCGCCACCCGGTAAATTCTGCACTTGCGTTTGCAGGTTGTCGCCGGAAAATTTCAGCGTGTTCATATCCCCCAGCCCGGCTTTCAGGCCCATCACGCGGGCTTCCATCCGGTTATACACAAACACAAAAGCGTGCGGTGCGGCGGGTTTATAGGCGTAAGTTGCGGGAACGGCAGCCGGAGCCGTGGCAGCATCCAAACCGACGCTGTCAGTTCCGGAAACTGGCGTTGCACCAGGCGTATTTCCGGAAATGCTGGCTGTGGGCCGCACCGTATCTTTTGCCTTTTCCTGCCGGATAAAATCCTGAAGGGTTTGCGCCCACGTGCGCAAAGAATCATTGCCGGTTGTGGTGATGAATTTTCCCACCAGCGAATCGGCTTGTTTGTAATCGCGGTTGCCGCTCAGGGCCATGATTTCCAAAATCCGGAAGCGGTCGGCGGTGCGCGGATCCGACCAGCGCTGCTGCCCGTCGCGGCTGCGGCGCAAGGCATCGGCAAAAGCGCGGCGCTGCACCAGGTTATAGGTTTCTTCGTAGTAGTTGCTGGATTCCACCGTGCTGGTCAGGAGCGGACCGGCAGCGTCGTCGGATGGACGAACCAACGTTGCGTAGCTGCTGCGCGGATATTTTTCCAGCAGTTGCTGCGACATCATTTGGGCCCGCTCAATCTGGTTTTGCCGCAGGTAAATGAGATAGCCCAGATACAAAGCTTCATCCGGCGATTTTTGTTGCTGTGGAAACCGGCGGTCAATATCATCCAGCACTTTCATGGCACGTGGATAATCCTGTACGTCTTTGGTATAGGCCGTCGCCAGGGCCATCATAGCGGTTTGCAATTGGCCCCGCACGGCTTCGCGCTCCGCTTCGGTTCGGGGAATTTGTGCCAGCAAGCTTTCTTCGGTCGGCATTCCGGAACCCGAAGCCGCCTCTTTTCCGGAAACCGTATCCACATTTGCAGCCGGATTCAACGGTTGGCCGTCAGGTCCATTGCCGGCCAGGCTTGTGGCGTTGGCCGAGGCGCGCCGCCAGTTGTCGGTCAAGGGCCGGTTGCCCCATTTGCGCCGGAAATCCGAAAACCCTTGTTGCAGCGTGGTGGCGGATGAAAAATACCAGTCGCTTCCACCGCTATTCATATTATTCCCATCTGTTGTCGGCAGGGCCATCACATTGTTATCACCGCCACCGGCGCGGGCCAGCGAGTCGGCTTTTTGGGAAGAAAGGTATTTGAGATATTTCCGCACCACCGCGCGCTGCTCTTTTTCCGACAGGTTGGAAAGAGCCAGCAGGCTATCCTGCGCGGCCACCATCCGGGCCGGGCCGGCAACCGTAGCCAGCGATTTGGCACGCTGTGCGGCAACGTCAAAAGGCGTTTTGGTAATGGCATCTTTCCCGGCCAGAAAGGCGGCACTGTCATAAGCGCTTTGGGCCGGATTGTACAATCCATCGGCGTAATACACATCACCCAGGGCCAGGAACGAAAGGGCTTTCTGGCTTTTGGTGGTTTTGGCAGCGCGCAGACTTTGGGTGAGATATTCCACCGCCAGCTTCCGGTCGCCGGAGTTGGCTGCCACTTTTCCCAATACATAATAGACCTGCTCGTAGTAGGGCGAATACTTGGTGTCTTTCAGCATTTTACGCAGCGAAGCAATGGTTTCTTCCGATGGTTTTCCGGAAGCCATCACGCTGTATGCCGCGTTTTTGCGCGCCTGAAAATCCATCTCAATTTTGGGATTCAGGTCTACCACCTGCGTAAAAGCCGCTGCTGCTTCGTTGTATTTGCCTTCATTATACAGCAATTGACCGGCCAGATAACCCGCCCGCTGCCGTTGCCACTTGGGCATTTGCCGGTCGTTGGCCACCACCAACAAAGGTTGTGATGCTTCTTTTATCTTTCCGCTTTTCAGGGCCAGATTGGCCACTTCTACCGAATACCGGCTTTTCAAAGATTCCGGAAAATTAGGGTCATTTACGAGCAAATCCAGGATAGATTCGGCCTCGCCATAGCGGCCCGTTTGCGCGTAGGTGCGCGACAACCACAAGAGCGCATCGTTGTGAACAGATTGGTGTTTCAGGAAATCCAGTGCCGATTTTTTTTCATCCTGAAGCAAAGAAGGCGTTTTGCCACGGGTGCTGGAGTAGCCTTTGCGGCGCGCTTCTTCTTTCTTTTTCAATTGTCGCAGGCTAATTACATACCGGAAAGCGATGGCGGCATTGTCGTAACTCCCTTTATAATAATAGGCTTTTCCAAGCAGCAGATACAGCTCATCGGCCCAGTCGGTGCGTGGGTCGTGGATCTGAATGCCCACCGACGTTTTCTGGACAATCGAATCCATATCGGCCAGCAGCAGCGTAGAATCGGTGTCGGGGTTGAAAGGAAAAAGATCTATGGGCGTTTCATAATTGTCTTTTTTAACGCGCAGCATATTGGCCTCGGCCTCTTCCATTTTGCGGTTGGCGTTAAAGTAATAATTATAGTGGGTAAACAAATTTTGAAGCTGCTTTCGCGGTACGCCCCAGCGCTTTTTCAGCATGGTTTCATTGCTCCACTTCTCCCGCTTTTTGTTGAATTTAATATTCAGCGCCAGCTCCAGCTTTTTCTCTTTTGCCTTTTCTTTTTCCTTGGTGGCTTTCTCCCGCGCGGCGCGCAGCGTTGCCAGCGAGTCGGTGCGCTGTTTGCGAATGGCGGCCAGGCTATCGGTGGTCTTTTTCCGGATGGCCATCAGGCTGTCAGCCGTTTTTTTCCGGGCAGCGGCCAGCTCTGCTGCAATGGCCTGCCGACTGGCCCTGGCGCTATCGGCAAAGGCTTTGCGGGCCGCCGCCATACTGTCGCTGCGCACTTTTCGCACCACCTCCACACTGTCCTTATAACGCTTGCTTTCGCGGTATTTCCGGATAGCCGCCAGCGAGTCAATCCGCTTTTTTTGCACAGCCCGCAGCTCCGATAAAGATTCATTTCGGGCGGCAATCGTGGAATCGCGCACGCGGTTACGCTCCGCTGTCAGCGACTCGGTGCGGGCTTTCTGAATGGCACGGATCGAATCTGTGCGCGCCTGCCGGACACTCGCCACACTGTCTTTATAACGCTTGCTTTCGCGGTATTTGCGAATGGCCGCCAGCGAGTCGGTACGGCGCTTTTGCGCTTCTCTAAAAAGCTTTGTGGCGGCCTCCCGCGCGGCGCGCATGGAATCCACCCGCGCAGCATTGGCCTGGCGCATCGAGTCGATAGCTGCACGCGAGGTCTGGGCCGCAGCAGGCGCAGCAAAAAACAAAAGCGCGGTCAGGCACAGCAACAGCGCTACCGGAAAAAGACGAAAACGATAAACAGTCACTAGATAAATAAAACGGAGCGCAAAGAAAAATCTTACAGCGGTATTTAAAAAACCGCGCGGCTGCCGGATTGGTTGAGGTATGCTCTCAAAATTACAACGATTTAAGTTGACATTTTTCTTAAATTTTTATTTAGATCTGCCTATGGCACGCCGGAAAATGAAAGCATCTTTGCAATCCGGAAAAACACCTGAATTTCCGGAAATCCCGACTTTTTCAACCCGATGAAATCCTACACACAATACATGGGGCTTGCTTTTCAGTGGGGTATCCTGCTGGGCCTGGCAGTCTGGGGGGGCCTGAAGCTGGATGAAAAGCTCCACTTCTCCGCCCTGTTTATTATTATTTTTCCGCTCCTGGCTTTGGCGTACCTGTTCTACAGCCTGCTCAAATCGTTCTCCAACAAAAAATAATTTCCCTGCATGAAAGTCCAGTTGCTTCGCAATACCCTTTTGATTGCCGCGCTTGTCTCAATTGTCCTTTACTTGGTCCGCGACCGGTTTGCCTTTGACTTTCCGTTGGTTTTCGGGGCCAACATTTTTTTGGCGCTCGTTACCATTTTAAGCGGATTAGTGAGCAGCCGCGGCAATCCGGCCCGCACGGCTTCGTTTGTGAACGGCATTTATGGCGGAACGCTGCTGCGCTTATTCCTGATCGCCGGCGCGGCTGCGGTGTATATTTTTATCCAAAAAGGCGCGGTGGATACCCGCTCGCTGTTGATGGCGGCCTTGCTCTACATCATTTATACGGGCGCAGAAACGGTTGTGCTGCAAAAAGCCACCCGCAAACACGCCCCGAACGTGCCCAAATGAGTGACGACGCTATTGCCCATCGTTTCCGGGATTTGGCAGGTTTTCTGCCCCCCCGCTGCTGGGAAGCCGTGTTGCCTTTTTTCCGGAAATATCCCATTAACCTCACCATCACGCGCGAGCGCAAAACCCGCCTCGGCGACTACTGTCCACCATTCAAAAGCGAAAAAGCCCACCGCATCACGGTGAACGGCAACCTGAATCCCTACGCTTTTTTGGTGACGCTGCTGCATGAAATCGCGCACTTGGAAGTGTATGAACAGCACCGCCGGAGCGTCAAGCCACATGGCCCGGAATGGAAGAAAACCTTCGGCACCTTGCTTTTTTCTTTTGCGGATGCCGGCCTTTTTCCCCAAAATCTGGAAGGCGTTGTGCGCCGGTCAGCTGTTTCGCCCGCCTCGGCAACGTTTCGGGACGTGGCCTTGAGCGGCGCGCTGCGCCGCTACGATTCAGGCGTGGAAAACCTTTTGTTGGCTGCCGACCTGCTGGTTGGCGCGATTTTCCGGGGTTCCGACGGCCATCGTTACGAGGTTTTGGAACGGCGGCGCAGTCGCTTGCGGTGCCGCCGGGAAGCCAATGGACGGGAGTATCTGGTGCCGTTTGCAGCAGAAGTATTCGAGGTCGAAAACCTACCGACAAAAGAACCCCATTAAGCCTGTAACTTAGAACGCGTTCTCTAAACGAAAAATTCCTTTTCCTGTGGCTCAAAAAAATCCGGACGAAGCGCTTTCGGTTTTTGATATTTTCAAGATTGGCGTAGGCCCGTCTTCCTCGCACACCCTCGGTCCGTGGCGGGCGGCGCTGCGTTTTCTGGACAGCCTGCGGATTCAAAACCGACTGGCGGATGTGGCTAAAGTGCAGGTGCTGCTCTACGGCTCGCTGGCCAAAACCGGCAAAGGTCATGGCACCGATGTGGCCGTGATTCTGGGCCTTTGCGGCGAAGACCCGGTTACGTTTCCGGTAGCGGAAATCTACCCCACCCTCGCCCGCATCGCCGAAACCCAGACGATGAACCTGGGCAAAGCCGCACAGGTAGAGTTTAATCCGGTGGCCGATGTGGTGTTCCTTATGGATGAAAGCCTGCCTTTTCACCCCAACGCGCTCACTTTTGGCGCTACTTTCCGCAACGGCGAAGAAATTGCCGAAACCTACTACTCCATCGGCGGTGGTTTTGTGGTGAAGGAAGGTGAGAATTCCGGCGGCAAAACCGGACCCGAACTGCCTTTTCCCATTGCCGACGCCGACGACCTGCTCCACTGGTGTCTCAAAACCGGCCTTTCCATCTCCGAAGTGGTGGCCGAAAACGAAGCCGCCTGGCGCTCCGAAGCCGAGACGCGCCGTGGGGTGTGGCAAATCTGGGAAACCATGCGCGATTGCGCCTACCGCGGCTGCCACATGGAAGGCATTTTGCCGGGCGGACTGGACGTGGTGCGCCGCGCCGCCAAGCTGGCCAAAAAGCTGATTGCCGACAAGCCTTATACCGATTTTGACAGCTGGGTAGCCGCCATTCGCTCCGGTGGCAGTGGTTTCAAATACACACTGGACTGGGTAAGCGCTTTTGCCCTGGCGATAAACGAAGAAAACGCCTCGTTCTCGCGGGTGGTAACGGCCCCGACCAACGGCGCGGCGGGCGTGATTCCGGCGGTGCTGCTGTATTACATCATCTTCAACGACGGCTACCACGAAGACGGCATTCTGCGGTTTTTATACAACGCCTCGGAGATTGGCTCTATTTTCAAAAAAGGTGCAACGATTTCAGCAGCGATGGGTGGCTGTCAGGCGGAAATCGGGGTGTCGTCGGCGATGGCGGCTTCGGCGCTCACCGAGTGCCTTGGCGGCTCGGTGCGACAATGTTTGATGGCGGCAGAAATTGCGATGGAACACCACCTGGGCCTGACCTGCGACCCGGTAGCCGGACTGGTACAGGTGCCGTGCATTGAGCGCAACACCATGGGTGCCATTAAAGCGATTACCGCCGCGCAACTGGCCCTGCAATCCAACCCCGACAATGCCCGCGTATCGCTGGACAACGTGGTGGAAACGATGTGGGAAACAGCACTGGATATGAACGCTAAATACAAAGAAACGGCGGAAGGTGGCCTGGCGGTGAATATTCCGCTGGGGTTGAAGGAATGTTAGGTTTTAGGATAGAAAGCGATTTCGTAGGGGCGAACCTGTGTGTTCGCCCATTGAAATAGCCAAAGAAAATTGGGACAAATCCCGTTCTGGCAGGGAATTAATAATTTTGTCTTATGAATCGCTGGCGTCGTATGGGAGCCCGCCTGGCGCTGGCATTGTTTGTTTTCTGCCTGCTGTATGCCGGTGCAGCGCTGGATTTAAGTGCAGTTCCAATTAACAATTTTCCGGAAAAAACGAAAGGCATTCCTATCTTTTTGCGCTCCGATGGCGGGCATCTGGATTTGATTTTTCCGGTGCGCAGCTCCCGGCAGGACTGGACGAAAGTGTTTCCATTTCCGGAAATGGAGCGCGAAAAAGACCGTTTTTCCTGCATCGCGATTGGCTGGGGAGAGAAAGGGTTTTATCTGGATGATTTTCCCCAAAGTTTCCCCCATCCGATTACCACTTTCCGGGCAGCGACGGGCCTGAATACACCAGTGCTTCGCGTGGCCTATATTTTTCAGCCCGTCGTGAATGATACGTGTCGCAGAGTGTTGATTTCCGGAAAACAATATCAAAAATTATCTCTTTACGTACAACATACGGCCCAACGGGATGCTGCCGGTTATTTGCAAAAACTCCCAACGCCGGAAGGTGAAGACCCTACCGTTTTTTTCTATAAAGCCAACGGCACTTACAGCATTTTCAACACCTGCAACACGTGGGTCAACAGCGCGCTGAAAGCCGCCGGGCTGAAGGCCTGCATCTGGACACCCCTGGCGCGGGCTGTGCTGGATAAGTATCCTCTGGAGACAAAAGACGATAGATAAAAGACAAAAGAGAGGTGGGAGATGTAGGATTTTAAAGATTAAGAACCCGATTTCAAAATCCAAATTCCAAGTATCAAAGGCCGTATTTTAGAGCTGCATTTCCGGAAATTTGACGCTTAAAATGGTACTTTTTATAAACGCCGAAGGCTCCAACGGCTTTAGACGTCTAACAGCGTAGCGTCCAAACGAAGCTCCAACTTGCGAAGCAACATGAAAGTCCTTTCTCTCCTCCAGCCATGGGCTTCACTTGTGGTTCTGGGGCATAAAAAAATAGAAACGCGCAGCTGGACAACGGCTTACCGAGGCCCGCTGCTGATCCACGCCAGCTTGGGAAAAAGTGGTAAACTATTTGCCGGATTTCCGGAAATCCGACCGCATATTCCGGCATTTTTGGCCTTGCCGTTTGGTGCGATTATCGGCGAGGTGTGGCTGGAAGAAGTAATTCGGTTTGAAGGCGGTGCTGATGATTTTTTGCAGGCCATCACCCTCGAAGAAAAGGCGTTTGGCGATTTTTCGGCGGGTCGTTACGGCTTTGTTTTTAAAAATGCAGTTGCTTTTGAAGAACCCATTCCGGCGAAAGGCAAGCTGGGACTTTGGGAGTGGTAGAAAATCTTTGCTTTTATGGAAATTTCCGGAAAACAGGCTCTTGTAGAATGTCCGCCGACCTTTAAAAGCGGGCTGCGTAGCTGTTATGAACCTGGAAATCAAAACGCCGTGTCCCGAAAACTGGAACGGCATGACAACCGACGCCACGGGCCGCTTCTGCTCTTTGTGCGCCAAGAGCGTACACGATTTTACCGGAAAATCAAAGGAAGAATTATTGGCTTTTCTCTTGTGCAGCACGCAGTCGCCTTGTGTGCGGATGCTGGCTTCGCAGCAGCATTTTACGGCGGGGGAAGTGCAGCAAACGGCTCAAAAACTCATGCGTTCCGGAAAATCCATTCCCGCCGCAGCCTTGGCGCTGGTGATGCTCTTTGCGACCGGCTGCAGAACACCCGAACAGGCGGACGCGCCGCAAAACCCGAATATGGTTTTGCGGACAACGGATTGTGGAATGGTAGAACCACCGCCAAAAGACACCCCGACTGTAATTCTTGGCAAAATAGCGAATCCTACTTCGCTCCCGGAAATAGAAATACCGGATGAGCCTGTTTTGCTGGGCGAGCCGGTGATGATGGGTGCGCCACCGATGCCGGAAAATCCCGAACCTTCCGGCAATTCGGGAGCAATACCACCTACAGAATAACTTCGGCCTCTTATGAAGTCTGTTTTAAACGTGGTTGGAAAAATACTTTTAGGCCTGTTTTTGTTTCTAGCGGTTTATACCATTGCGGCTACCTATCTCTCGGCGGCTACGGTTCACAAGAACAAAGTAGCGCAAAAAGGCATTCCGATGTACCTGCTTTCCAACGGTGTGCACCTGGATATGGTGTTTCCGGCGCGGCTGCCGATGCAGGACTGGACCACAGTTTTTCCTTACCAAAACACGACTGGGAACAATACGTCGCTGCAATGGATTGGTATTGGCTGGGGGGATAAAGGTTTTTACCTCAACACGCCCACCTGGGCCGACCTAAAGTTTTCTACTGCCTTTAAAGCAGCCACCGGACTGAGCAGTGCCGCCATTCACGCTACTTATATGAAAGAGCCGGGCGTGGGCGACACCTGCCGCTTCCTCTACGCCAGCGAAGGACAATACCGGCTTCTCATTGAGCGGGTTATGACCTCGCTGGACCTGGACGCCGCCGGAAAGCCGCAGTGGATTCGGACGGACGCTAACTATGGCCCGAATGATGCTTTCTACGAAGCGAAAGGCTCCTACAACGCGTTTAAAACCTGCAACACCTGGACCAACGCCGCCCTCAAACATGCCGGTATGAAAGCCTGCGTCTGGACGCCGCTGGCGCAACCGGTGTTGTCAAAGTACCCGTTGGATAAGCCGGTTGGAGGGTAAAAGCGTGCGGGTTTTAGCGTTTAAATTTCCGGAAATTTATAGGCAGAGCGGATTATTGTTTGCGCGCGGAGGAAAGCAAGACCCACAGTGCGCCTCCTGCCGTACTGTCCAGCCGGGAAATAGTGTAATTTTCTTCTACATGTTGGATCAATTCCCGGTTGCTGATCAAGGAATCGCCTGTATGGAAATTGGTAAGGGAATCGGAAACTTGTACCGTTTTTCCTTCATAGTGTTGATAAACCGTTTTGTAAAAAGTTAGCTCGTCCAAATGGTGGGCAAAGCGCAGTGGCGTTGGTGGAATCATTACTTTAAAAGAGCGAACCTGTGGATAGCGGTCGTGGAAGATTTTAAGGGCGTCGAGAATGGTTTGGTGGGCAAAATCCGAATGCGGTTCGTCGGCCAGCTCGTTTTTTACATGGATAAAACTGTTTTTAACCGTTACGGCTACGATAATCAGCAAGGCAACAACAGCCAAAAGGCGCGGGGCGGAGGCAACTTTTAACCCAACGCGGATAAGTTCCCAAATAACCAGCCCCATTGCAGCGCAAAGCATTGGATAGACTGGAGCGGCATACCACTCCAGTTTTACGGGTGGGATGGTAATGACCAACAAATAAGCAGCAGCTCCCGCAATCAACGAAAGCACCCGCTTTTTGCCCTCAATCCTTCGGATGCTTAGAAAAGGAAGGATAAGCGCTGCCAGCAGCAGGATATACTCCTGAAACAAGGGATCATAAAATTGCTCAAAGTAGAAGGACCAAGGGAGGTGAAGCCACGGCTGAATGTCTTCATTCACCCGCTTAAACTCGCTCCACCACACAATGGCCCAGTAACCGGGGTCGCAGTACTCCCGGATTAAATAGTAGCTCGCGCACAAGACAAAAAACGCTAATGCGCCCAAAACTGCGTAGCGGGAGGCCATTACGGTCCGGAACTGTCGTCCATAGAAAAATCCCATCACAATTAAGGACGGAATCAGGAGCAAAATCGCAGTAGATTTAGTAAAATACCCGGCGCTAAACAAGGCAGTCAGAATCGCGTAATCAGCAGGCCGGGCCCGCTCTTTTTGGAGACAATAAAGCCAATGCAGGACAATCCATGAGGTCCAGAACACAAGCACACCGTCCAGGTCGCCGGTCAGGAAGACGTGGTGGCGGATGAGCCCTAGGGTGGTGAGACAGAAAAGGCCCGCTAACAAGCCGGGCACCAGGGAACCGGTAAACCGCCGCAGGTAAACAACCAACACTACAAGCAACCCACAAAGTGCGAGATAGGTTGGAAGCCGGACGGAAAACTCACTGAAACCAAAAGACGCACCCGCAGCAGCCTGCATCCAAAGCACCAGGGGCGGCTTGGTATTATGATGATCCACCGTATCGGCGACTGTATAAACAAGATACTGGCGGTTTTTCACCATATCCAGCGCGTTGTTGGCATACAGCGCTTCGTCCCACAGGTGGAGCGGCCCCCGAACCGATTTAGAGATAATAAAAGCCAACAGACCTCCCAGAATCAACACCAGACCGCCCCGGAACAGGTTTTTGCTTACTTTTCCGGAAAAAAGTTTATGGAGGATCGCGGCTGCCTTCATCGACGGTTTAGTGGATCACCAGCTTTCCCCTTTCTTTTCCGGAACCGGATTCTACTTCATAGAAATACACACCCGTGGCTTTGCCGCCTAAATCAATCGTTGTTGTCAGGCTGCCAGGCTGTTCTCGATACACCACTTTGCCCGTCAGGTCGGTAACGACAATGCGTTGGATGGCGGATGGCGCAGAAAAGGTTATCACGCCTGACGAAGGATTGGGTGCTACTGTTATTTGTTCGTCGCCAACCGGAACCGTTTGGACACTAAGCGGCGGACCCAGATAAAAACTTGCCAACGCCCATTTACCTTCGGAGGCATCAAAAGTACCATCGGCACTGCTCCCCGCAACAATCAGATCATTATTAGCAGTAATCGCAGCCGCATAGCTTGTAGCAGCTCTGTCAAAGCTTGAAGCGCTGTTTGAGGTGGCTTTGCCATACATTCTGGAGGGGCTATTTCCGGAATTTCCAAAACTACTATCCGGCCTGCCGTTGGGTTTGTATCGGGCAACGGCAAAAACTCTACAATCTCCCAGCATGCAAAACTTTGCCCAGCCGCCTGCAAGGATGCGCCCATCTGTCTGTACACAAACCCAGGTCGCGCTCTGGCCAGGGTTAGATGCACCATATACAAACCCACTTGTCATTACAGTACCACTACTTCCGAAGCTGACGTCAATAGCACCTGCTGTATCGAGCCTTTGCAAAACAAAGGGACTACCCGCGAGCAGGATTTTACCATCGTTTTGGAGGGCTACGTCGTTGAAATTATAGTTGAGTGAAACAATGCCGTTGGCACCAAAACCGGTATCCAGGCTTCCATCGGGATTTAGACGAACCACCATATTGCCACAGCATAGCACGATCTTTCCATTAGCTTGCAACTTCATGCTGGTAGCAATGCTGGCAGCTACTACCAACTTTCCATCCACGTCAAAACTACTATCCAGCGAGCCATCTGTATTATAACGACACAGCGCTAACGACTGCCCCGACCAGCCTGCGGCTACAAGCTTTCCATCAAGGCGTATCGCTAAAGCATTTGCACCGTCAAAGGAGCCAGAGTCCATATCTGTTTGCAACACTCCATTAATGCCGAAGCTGCTGTCAGGGCTGCCGTTCGGATTATAACGTGCCACCAGGAAATCGCCGGTAGTGCCTTTTTGGGAACCGCCGGCAACCACTATTTTTCCATCCGTCTGTATCGCTACGGCCTTCGCTACTGTATGCGCAGAGTCCAGCGACGTTGTTACGAGTCCATTGCTGCCGAAAGAGAGGTCTGGTATTGCTCCCACATATCTTCCGACGGCCATGACTCTTTTATACATACTATGATCGTAGCTATTCCCTGCCGTCACTATTTTTCCATCCGTCTGCACCTTCATGCTGTGGATGGTATCAAAACCGGGGCTAAGGTCATCAACGTTCGCCCACTGAACGGCCCCGGGCTGCTGAGCACTGCTCTGCTGTGCCCAAAAAAGCAATAGTATTAGTGAAAAAAGAAGAACTTTCATTCCCTTTGTTTTTAAGTTGGAAAGGAATCTGAAACCGGATGCACAAATTTACAGAACTACATTTATAGGGTACTAAAATCCTTTCAAACGGATTAAGTTGTATGGTTCAGAGCACTTGTGAAATAAGCTCCAACATTTCCGGAAAACGCGTGCCCCCCCGAAACGCAAATTTCCAGCTCTCCCAACGATCAAGCCACAAGGGCACCACCGGTCGTATTTTTGGGCCACTCATGAAAACCCCTTTTTTCCGGATTAGCAGCACTGTGGATACTTTCTGGCAAGATCCTGTGGACTGTCCGGAAGCCACGCCTTTAAAACTCCTGGTTCTTACACCCACGCTAGCGCCCGACAGCGAAGAAGAAAAGTTGGTGAGCGCCATCGTGAAAGCCTGCAAACTTCCCGAAGACCAAACCCGGATTATTTCCGGAAATGACGATGCGTTCCCCCCCTGGCAGCACCTCAAAAAGTGCTATACACCGCACGCCGTGCTCAATATGGGTATTCTGCCGCAAATGCTGGTTATCAATGCCGTTTTCCCTCAGTTACAACCGATTATTTTTGGCGAAAGCTACTGGATAACCGTGGGTACGCCCGCCCAGCTGCTCACCGACCGCGACACGCGCCAAAAGCTGTGGACCGATGTGCTGAAACCGCTTTTTGGCGGATAGAAACGTTTTTTCATGGCGGTTTTAGAAAAGGTTTTAAAAGAATACTGGGGCTATGCCACTTTCCGGGAACCGCAGCGGCAGATTATAGAATGCGCCCTGCAAGACCGCGACGTGCTGGCCATTTTGCCTACCGGCGCGGGCAAATCCCTGTGCTATCAGCTGCCCGCCCTTGCCGGAAACGGCCTCACGCTGGTGATTTCGCCCCTCATCTCCCTGATGAACGACCAGGTGGAAAAACTGCGGGCGCGGGGCATTGCCGCCGGAGCGCTTCACAGCGGCCTTTCCGCCGAAGCGCGCGAAAACCTTTTGGATGCCGCGCACCACCGGGAACTTCGTCTGCTCTACGTCAGTCCGGAAAAATTGGCCTCTGAAAGCTTTGCCGAAACCCTCGCCGATCTTTCTCCCACCCTCATTGCCGTGGACGAGGCCCATTGCATTTCACAATGGGGCCACGATTTCCGGCCCGATTACCGCTGCATCGGCCGTCTGCGACAGCGGCTGCCCGGCGTGCCGTTTATGGCACTCACCGGATCGGCTACGCTCGCCGTTTCCGAAGATATTCAAACGCTGCTAAAGCTGCGCAAACCGGCACTTTTCCGGCTTTCTACCGACCGGCCCAACATCCGCCTGTTGATGCGCGAAACCCACACGCGGCAGGCCGATTGCGTGGCAGCACTCCGGCGCATTCCCGGTGAACGGGCGATTGTGTATTGCCGCAGCCGCAAGCAAACCGAAACCGTAGCACGCCTGCTCACCGATTCCGGAATTGGGGCTGTTGCTTATCATGCCGGATTGCCCAACGCCAAACGCGCTGAAATCGCAACGGCATGGGCCGAAAAAAAGGCTCCGGTGATCGTGGCCACTACCGCCTTTGGTATGGGGATTGACCAGCCGGAAGTCCGCCTCGTGATTCACTACGACCTGCCGGAAGATGTGGAATCGTATTACCAGGAAATGGGCCGCGCCGGGCGCGACGGCAAGGTGGCTGCCGCCCTGCTTTTCTACAACGAAAAAGAAGTGCTCCGGCTGCGTGAAAGCACGGCCACGCAATACCCGCCGACTGATTTTTTGCGGCAGGTGTATCAGTCGGTATGCGAGTACCTGCGACTCCCGATTGGGGCAGAGCCTTTTCAGTATTATCCGTTTGTCTTTCCCGAATTCTGTCAGCGGTTTAGCCTGCCGGCGTTGCCCGCTTCCTATGCCCTGAAGCGCCTCGCCGAAGACGGTTTCTGGACGCTGACGGAAGGCGTTTTCCGGCTGTCGCAGGTGTGTTTCACCACCGTTCCGGCGCGGCTGGAAGACATCCGCAAAAGCCATCCCCGCGAAAGTGCGATTGCTACGGGCATCCTGCGGCTTTACAGCGGCATTTTTGTGCAGAAAGTTCCGGTAAAAGAAGCGGATATTGCCCGCAAAACCGGTCTCACCGCCGAAGAAGTAAAATCTGGATTGCGCCGCCTGCACCTGCTGCAAATCATTGACTACACCGAGGCCGCCGATATGCCGGAATTGTTTTTCCGCCACCGCCGCGCCGACAGTCGCCACCTCATTATCAACACCGAACGGCTGGCCCAACTGCGGGACGCACACGAGGCGCGCACCGAAGCGATGATTGCCCTGGCAACCAGCAAAACCACCTGTCGGCAGGTGCTGATTCGCCGGTATTTCGGGGAAGAAAATGATGTACCCTGCGGCAATTGCGATGTGTGTCTGGCAAGCCAGAAGCCGGACCTTCCTGCCATACGCAACAAGGTGATTTCCCTGCTGCAAACTGGCCCGGAAACACCGGAAGGCATTTCCAACCAGTTCCGGTTTTCGGAGGCAGAAGCCGTATTGGGTGTGGTTCGCAACCTGTTGGATGAAGAAGCGGTGGTGCTCGAACAAGGGTTACTGCGCCTCCCAAAAAGAAGCTAACTTTCCCCTGCCTTTTTCATTATGGAAGACTTAAAAGCTGTTGAAGAATTTAGACGTGCGCCTGAACTTTTGGAACAGTTATACCGGTACAGCATCTGCAAAACTTATCCACCCGGCAGCGCCATTCTAAACGAAAATGCCTCGGTGCGCTCCATTCCGATTGTGGTGCGGGGCGTGCTGCGGGTGTTGCGCACCGAAGCCGACGGTCGCGAAATTTTGCTTTATTACATCCGCGCCGGCGAAAGCTGCGTGATGTCGTTTCTGGGTGGGCTTCACAACGAGAAAAGCAAGCTGCGCGCCG
>JAEWBT010000090.1 GCA_023391015.1 Bacteroidota bacterium | reverse complement strand
AAATTACCGGAAATTTCTTCTGGTTTATCAAGCCGGCGAAGGTGAGTTTCAATGCTTTTTATAAATACACCGGCGAAAGCCGGATGCTTTCTGCCGATGCCGAAGGCAATGCGATCTATGGCGGCAGCGTGGCTGCTTTCCACCAGCTTGATGCCTCGGTGCAGCGCAGTTTCTGGAAAAACCGGGTGGCGCTGACGGTGGGCGTGAAAAACGTGCTTCATGGCGAGGTGCAAAACCTGAGTAGCGCGGTGGCCGTGGGCGGTGCCCATGGCAGCGCCGGACTTGCGGGTGCTTTGCCCCGGCGTTTCTTCGCGCAGGCGATTTTCCAGTTGGGGAATGGCCGGTAATAGCCGCTGATAGAAATTATTTTCCGGAAAAGAAAGCCACCCGTCAGGTTTCAAAAACTTGACAGGTGGCCTTCTTTTCCGCGTGAGGGATAGACCCTTCGACAAGCTCAGGGTAACATTCGACAAGCTCCCGGTGACGACAGAGCCGAAAGCCCGACCCGCAGCGGAGCGAAGGGGCACGCCCAAAAGACAAAAGAAGTTTCCGTACCTGATTTCCGTCCGCTACCATAGACTTAAGCGGCTTGCAGTGACCTTCTCAGACCCTGCCAAAGGCAGGGTGACAAAATAAAGGGTAATCCACTTTTTCGTAGTTCTATGTTCTATCTTTCTATTGTTGCCAATGCTTCCCTTTTTGTCATTCCGCCAAAGGTGGAATCTCAGAGAAACCAAAACAACGCTGAGCCAAATCAAAAAACCGCCCAAAAGGCGGTTTTTGTATTTCCGGAAAAATGGCTTGAATTTCCGGAAAGTTACTCTCTTTTATTACCGGCTCAGGTGCATGCTCCGCTCTTTATAGAGATTCCGGAACCACGGGTCGCGCAGGTTTTTGATAAACTGAATGGCTTCGCCGGTGCTTTTCATTTCGGGCCCCAGCTCGGTGCGTACGTTCGGGAATTTATTGAACGAAAATACCGGAACCTTCACCGCATAGCCTTCGAGCTTTTTCTCGATGTTGAAATCGCTCAGTTTTTTGTCGCCCAGCATCACTTTAGTAGCAATGTTGAGGTACGGAATGCCGTAGGCTTTGGCGATGAAAGGCGTCGTGCGGGAGGCGCGCGGGTTGGCTTCAATCACATACACCTTATTGTCTTTAATGGCGTATTGGATGTTGATCAGTCCTTTGATATTCAGCCGCAGCGCAATCTTTTTGGCGTAATCGATCATCTCGTCTACAATCAGCTGGCCGAGGTTAAAGACCGGCAGCACCGAGTGGCTGTCGCCGGAGTGGATGCCGGCGGGCTCGATGTGTTCCATCACGCCCATGATATGCACCTGCTCGCCATCGCAGATCGCGTCAATTTCAGCTTCCTGGCAGCGGTCCAGAAAATGGTCGATGAGAATTTTATTGCCGGGCAGGTGCTTCAGCAAACTCAGCACGCTTTTTTCCAGCTCGTCGTCGTTGATCACGATGCGCATCCGCTGGCCGCCCAGTACATACGAAGGGCGCACCAACACCGGATAGCCGACTTCGTTGGCCACTTTAATGGCTTCGTCGGTGTCCCAGGCCGTGCCGTATTCGGGGTAAGGAATGCCCAATTCTTTCAGCAAATCCGAGAAGCGGCCCCGGTCCTCGGCGATGTCCATATCGTCAAACGAAGTGCCGATGATTTTCACGCCGCGCTCGTGGAGGCGTTTGGCCAGCTTCAGCGCCGTTTGGCCGCCGAGCTGCACGATGACGCCTTCCGGCTTTTCGTGTTCGATGATTTCCCAGAGGTGTTCCCAATACACCGGTTCGAAATACAGCTTGTCGGCCATATCAAAGTCGGTAGACACGGTTTCCGGGTTGCAGTTCACCATAATGGCCTCGTAACCCGCTTCTTTGATCGCTATCAGGCCGTGGGTACAGCAGTAATCAAACTCGATGCCCTGCCCGATCCGGTTGGGGCCGGAACCCAGCACGATGATTTTCTTTTTCTCAGAGGGGATGGATTCGTTGTGAAGCAGTGCGGCCATAGCGGGCGCAAAGGTAAGAAACGTCCCGCCATTGGACTCCCCCGCCTTCCGGCGGAGAATTGGACGCTGCGCATTGGAAATTTGGACGGCTTCGCCATTAAAAGCGTTTAGCCTGCCCAAAATGTATTATTATCCAATGCCCAAAGGGCGTCCAATCATCCAATTGCCGAAGGCAGTCCAATGGTATCAGCCGTCCAATTTTCAGAGCGCATCGCGCTCTGAAACCACTGCAATGCACTTCAATTCAATCGCAATGGCCGAAGGCAAAGAGTTCACACTTACCGTAGTGCGGCAGGGCTGGGCATCCTTGAAATACTCGGCATAGATGCGGTTGTAGGTATGGAAGTCCCGCTTCATATCCACGAGGAAAACGGTAACATCTATAAGGTCTTCCCATTGGGCACCGCTTGCTTCCAGAACGGTGCGTACGTTTTTAAAAACGCTGTGGCATTGGGCTTCAAAATCAAAGCTTTTGAACTGTCCGTGCTTGTCGAGCTCGAGGCCGGGGATGGAATCGTCTTCGGGGTTGCGCGGACCAATACCAGAAAGGAAAAGCAGGTTGCCGGCGCGGCGGGCGTGGGGGTAGATGCCCATAGGCTTGGGCGCTTTGTCGGCGTTGATGGGTTGGGCAGACATGGATTGGTTTGAGGTAGAATTTTCTGGAAAATAAGGCGAATTTCCGGAAAAGGAATCTTGGGTGTGGGGCTTTTAAGAAAGGGTGTTTTCCAAAAGAAATTCTGAATTATTTTTGCCGCCCGGAATTCGGGATGTAGCGCAGGCCGGTAGCGCGCGTCGTTCGGGACGACGAGGTCGCTGGTTCGAATCCAGTCATCCCGACTTTAAAAGTAAAAAGCCCTTGCACATTGCAGGGGCTTTTTGGTTCACTAATGAAAAAGGCCAGTTTTTAATCCAAACGCTCCAACTGCAGCGAAGCCCGTTTGGTGCGCTTGTTGCGTTTCATCAGCAGGGCATAGCCTGGCTTGGCGGGAACGGCAAAGTATTCCTCTCCGTTTTCCACGGTTGGCGTCAGGTTTTTAATCTTCAGTCCTTTTTGAGGATGCAGTGAGATGGCCGAAACCGTACGCGAAGCATTGCCGTCGAGCTTGCCATCAATCACCACCACCTTGCGATGGTCTTCCAGCTCATCGGTAAATTGATAATCAAACACACGAGCCAGCTCCATCAGCCTCCCCAACATGCCAATGGAAATTCCGGTAACCGCATTGACCCGCACCGGGGCTTTTTCTACTTTTTCCAGGTTGGCCACAGCGCCGTCGGGTTGGACGCGCAGTACAAATAAGTCGCCAATCGTGCCCTGCGCGGCAGCGTTGGAGTTGCCCCCGGTAAGGACGGCTGCTGCCATGCCGCCTGCACTTACGGTTCGCCGGAAAAACTCGCCTACAATCATCATGCTGTTGTCGGGCATGGGGATGATGTTGGAAATGTGCAAGAAACCTTCTTCGCTTTTGGTGTCGTTTTTCATGGCCAGCACCGAAGCCAGGTCTTTGGAGTAGTCAACCGTCTTGACGTCGGTGAGCTCGCCGGTGGCTTGGTTCAGGTATCCATAATTAAAGCCGGTGTGGCGGGCCGAGGAGAAGTTTTCATCCGCATCGGAAAGCATGTTGCAAACCAGCGCCCGCCCGTCGGGCAGTGTTTTTACAAACACCGGTTCCGAGGCCACGCCTTGCGACTCCAATGGTTTCCGGAAAAGTTGCTGTCCGGTCGCGCCATCCAGCCCAATGAGATAGTTTTTGGCATCCCGCGACATGATGCTGGAGCGGGTGCTGCCGAAAAAAAGAATGGTTTTTCCGGCAGTTCCCAGCAGGCGTGCATCCATCCGGGCATTGTCTGTTCCCATCAGTTTGCGGCGCCATTTGCGGGTGCCATCGGTACCAATAAGCTGAATACCCAGGCCACCGTTTTTGTTCTGGCTGGTGTAGATCGTCAAAAAGCCTTCGCCTTCTACAGTGGCGAACTGATCGTAAAGACCATTCGTGCTTTGTGCCATGGCCCTGCCGAAAAGGCCCGAATTTTTGTCTTCAGCGTCGCGCTCATAGCTCACGGTTGTAGTGGCTTTCGTTTCTACGTTGAAGGTTTTGACATACTGATTCGGGGCGACGCCCATTCGCTGCGGCGCATCTTCAAAAACAAGCGCTACCGTTCCGCCTTCATAAAGCGCGTCGATGAGCGTAGCCGACCGGTCGCTTTCAAAATCGCTGGTGCCAATGGTTTTCAGGTTTTCGTCCAGCAGTTGCAGGCGATAGGCCGTGCCTTTTTTGCTGTTGTCCAATTTATACACAAAAGCATAACCAACGACTGCGCCGCCCGTCCGCACGGGCCGGATGCGCCCCGAGACGACCTCGCCAATGTTTTCGAGTTCAGTTGTTTGCGCATGGGAAACTGCGGGCAGCGCCGTGAAAAGAACACCAGCAGCCAGCAGGGAAAAGAAATAATTTTTCATTTAAAAAAGAGTGTGGGAAATTTTTTAGTTTCCGGAAGGTGCCAGTAAGTAAGCCAGCGCGGGTTGGGGGAAGCTTGTTTTATAATTCTGAAGCGCCGTCTCATACGGTTGCCCTTCTATGCAAACCGCTCTTGCCAGTTGTGCCAAGGCATACGCTTCGGTAGGCTTGTCGGAAGGGGTGAGGAAGAAGGCGGAAAGCGCAGCTACCTGTTCTTGAGTCAGGGCGGAAAGCAGGTTTTGCAGTTGCTGAAGCGTACTGCCCGGAACCGAGTAAGAAGTAATAGCCGCCAACCGCTTGCCATTCTTGTCTGCTGCATACAGCCGTGCGAAAACCGTCGATAGAAAATTCCGGAAAAACAGGGCATCGTAGTCATGCGTGAGCGCCAGCAGGCTGTAGTGTGCGGCCAGGCTTAGCTGCCCGGTTTCCAGAAGATAGCGAACTTGTTCTTTCAGTAGCCGGGTTTGCTCCGGGTTCACGCGGGTTAGCAAGCGCAAAGGGTTATAATTTCCGGAAGGCACTGGTCCGGGACGCAGGGCCTGATACCGCAGTTGGCAATCGGGGTGCGATTTGCGCAGGGAATCCAGGGTTGCGTTGGCGTTGAGATTCACCTTCACGCCAGAAAGGCCTGCATAACGGGGCTTTTGAGCAAAAGGATAATCCGGCAGGGCAGGCTGTAACATTTTTTGCAGCTCATACAATCCGGCTCCGCCAATCAGCGCGTCGGAAGCATCCAGCCGCAACAGCAAAACGGCCGCTTTTTCCCCATCGTAACCGGCAGCCGTGGCGAGCACCAAGCCCAGGCTATCGGCTTCCAATTCTTTTTGGCGGTTGTAGGCGCCCTGCACTTCGGCCAGTCGTTGTTTTAAGGCAGTCAACTGCTCCAGGCGATCGTCGCTGCTTTTGCGGATGGCGCGAATTTCCTTTTTAAGGTCTTTGGAATGCTCCAGGGCAATGCGCTGTGCCAGGCTGCTATCCACGTGTCCGAGAAACTGATGCGCCAGTTCGTGGCCTATCAAAAGCGCCAGTTCATCGTCGGTTTCCAATTGCGTCAGGATGCCCAGATTGATGTGGAGCGTGCCTTCGCCAAAGCAACTGGCGTTGGGTACTTCCGACCGGTTCACATACAGCTGCACCTGACGGAACGGAAACTCCGGATGCGCCTTTTCCATGCGTTTCAGGATGGTCCCGCACCGTTGCAGAACGTGGCTTTCCTGAATCACGGCGTTAGCCTTGAGCTGCCCGGCGAGGAAATCATTTTTCTCCCGCAACGCTTCGGCATACATCTGTTGCTCGGATGCTTTGGCGTAGCGCCTGGGAACCGTGCGTTCGCCATATTGTTGGATGGCCGCCGGGTAGGCCTGACTGCTCAGCGGTGCCCAAGTGGCCTGGGCCAAGGTGATTTCCGGAAAAAAGACGCTTCTAAAGAGCGCAAGCAGTGCGAGTCGCCGCCACATAGAGGGTTCTAAAAAAAGAAAGCAGCCATATAGACAGGCTGCCTTCCACAAATAAAACACTGGATTTCCGGAAATCAAAGCGGGGGTGCTTTTCTTTTTGGAAAAAGCTTTTGGGCAGGATGGATAAGGAACCGGTTGCCCTAAGGAAACCATTTTTAATGCGCTTCCAGCCAGTTCTTCCCATACCCCGTTTCCGCCTTAATCGCCACGCCGTTTGGCAACGTCATGGCGCTTTCCATACAGGTTTCAATCAAATCGCGGACTTCTTCCAGCTCGCGGTTCGGCACGTCAAAAATCAGTTCGTCGTGCACTTGCAAGACCATGCGGGATTCCAAAGGGCGCTTTTTGAGCTCGCGGTGCACGGCAATCATCGCTTTCTTAATCATGTCCGCCGCCGTACCCTGAATGGGCATGTTAATGGCGTTGCGCTCGGCAAAGCTTCGGACGGTGGGATTAGAAGAGCGAATGTCGCGGAGCCAGCGGCGGCGGCCGTCGAGTGTCTCGGCGTAGAGGTGCTCTTTGGCAAAGGCGGTGCGCTCGTCAATGTAATTGCGGATGGCCGGGTACTGCTCAAAGTACGCTTTAATAATGTCGCGCGCTTCCGACTGCTTGATGCCCAGCTTGTCGGCCAGCCCAAACGCGCTTTGCCCGTAGATAATGCCAAAGTTGGTGGTTTTCGCCACGCGGCGCATGTCGCTCGTTACTTCGCTTTCCGGAACGCCAAACACTTTGGCAGCGGTCGCAGTGTGCACGTCGCGGCCCGTGGCAAAAGCTTCCATCATGGTTTCTTCCTTGGCAATGGCGGCGATGATGCGCAATTCAATCTGCGAGTAGTCGGCAGACACCAGCGTCCAGTCTTCGCCGCGCGGCACAAACGCTTTCCGGATTTCGCGGCCCCGGTCGGTGCGCACCGGAATGTTTTGCAGGTTGGGATTGGAAGAAGAAAGCCGCCCCGTACTCGCCACGGTTTGGTTGAAAGACGTATGAATCCGGCCGGTTTTGGGATTTATCAATTGCGGCAGGGCATCCACATAAGTGGCCTTCAGCTTCGTCAGTTCGCGGTAGGCGGTAATGGCGTCGATAATGGGGTGCTTGCCGCGTAGCTTGGCCAGCACATCCTCGCCGGTGGCGTATTGGCCGGTCTTGGTTTTGCGCCCGCCACCTTCAA
>JAEWBT010000006.1 GCA_023391015.1 Bacteroidota bacterium | reverse complement strand
TTTGAAAGAACGGGCGTTGAATTCCGTCGTATCGCCGCGTTGTTGGGCGCGGATGGCCTCGGCTTCAATCACTACCGCTTCCAGCGTATTGGCGCCGGCGGTCAGTTCCAAAGTGCCGAGGTTGGCATTCGCACCTCTGGCCGTAAACGTGCGTGAAAGCCGGTCGTAGCCCACGTAGCTGATGCGGATGATATAGGCACCTTCAGGCAGGTTGGCGAGGGCGAAGTTGCCGTCAATATCGGTAACGGTGCTGCTGCGTGTGTTGGTGTCGGCGGCCAGCAGCGCCTGCACGCTCACGCCAATGAGGGGTTCGTTATCGGTTTTGGAAACCACCGTTCCGGAAAGCGTGGTCTGGGCAGTGGCGAAAAGGGTCGCGAACGAAAGCAATACAGTCAGGAGCAGTTTCATAAATGGTTGTAGAAAAGGCTTTTAAGAAACCGCTGTGACACTAAAATGATTCCCACGTTTAGACAGCCGTTTTCCGGAAGCGCTTTTTTGTTGGCATGCAAAAAGAAAGGAAGACCGTAGCCTTCCTTTAGTGATGAATTTGGGGTAACAAAATCAGTAGGTTTCTCCTTTGGAAAGATACTGCTGCACATAATCTGCAATGCCGTCTTCCAGCGAATGGAAAGAGGCGTTGTAACCGGCGGCACGCAGCTTTTGGGTGTCGGCTTCGGTAAAATACTGATAGCTGTCGCGGATGTCTTCCGGCGTGTCAATGAACCGGATATCGGGCGTTTTCCCCAGCGCCGCGAAAACAGCCGTTGCCAGGTCGCTGAAAGAGCGGGCCTGTCCCGTGCCGCCATTGTAAAGACCACTTTGCGGTTGCATTTCCATCAGCCAGTAGCAGATAGACACAATGTCTTTGACGTAGATAAAATCGCGCAGTTGTCCGCCGTCGGTGTAGTCGGGGCGGTGGGAGCGAAACAGCTTTACAAACCCATTTTCCTGGATTTGCCGGAACGCGTGAAAAATCACCGAGGCCATGCGGCCTTTGTGGTATTCATTTGGCCCAAAGACGTTGAAAAATTTCACCCCGGCCCAGAACGGCGGCGTGTCTTTTTGCGCCAAGGCCCAGGCATCAAAGTTGGCCTTCGATTGCCCGTAAGGATTCAGCGGTTGCAGCTTTTCCACTCCATCATGACTATCAGAATAGCCGTTTTCACCACCGCCATACGTCGCTGCTGAAGAGGCATACACCAGCGGGATTTCCCGGCGGGCACACAGCGCCCAGATTTTTTTTGAATATTCCACGTTCAGCACGCGGTGCACCTCATAGTCCATCTCGGTGGTGTCGGTGCGCGCACCGAGGTGAAAAATTCCGGAAATTGAAGGCTCTTGCTCTGCCACCCAGTCAAAAAACTGATTCCGGTCGATGCGGTGCAGGTAATCCTTCCCGACCAGGTTGGCAGCTTTATCCGCCCGGCTGAAATCATCTACCAGAATGAGGTTTTTAAAACCTTTCCAGTTCAGGAACCCAACCAGATACGAGCCGATGAAACCGGCCGCTCCGGTGATGATAATCGTGTCCTTTAGGCGTAACATAATTCCGGAAAAAAGGCGGTGCGTTTAGTGCGCAGGAGCCATGTTTTCGTGCTTGGCCGAGTCGCTGCCGGAAAACTGCGTAGTATGTGCTTGGTCGGCACCAAGGCCGCCTTCGCCATGCAGGGTTCCGGTGGCAGTGGCTTCATGCTGCTGATGCGTAGAGCCTTTTTCCTCGTGGTGTTCGCTGCTCATGATGCCCACAAAGTTGAAGGCAGCAATCAGCAGGCCCACGAGCAGCAGGGCAAAAACAATGGAGGCGAAAAAAGTAGGGCCGCTCGGCCGGTCGGAGGGCGCGTGGTGCGTGTCGTGTGCGTCGTGGTGTGTGGCGGTATCCATAAGAGAGAGAAAGACTTTTAAGAGCGAAAAGGCGCGGCGAAATTAACCGCTGCGCCGGAAATATTGCAGTCCCGAAAGGCTTTGGAGAAAAATCAGGCCTTTAACGGTGGCTTTTCCATGACCGTGCCGCAATTCTGGCAGGTGCGCTTGGCGTCGTCCTCGTAAAACCGGTTCATCACGGGCGGCAACTGCTTTACAATATCGGTCAGTTCCATGTATTCTTCATACAACTTGTGTCCGCAGCTTTCGCAAAACCACAAAAAGCCGTCAATATCGCCTTCCTGGCGAATGCGCTCAATGACGAGGCCCACCGTTCCCGGACCGCGTTGGGGCGAGTGGGGCGTTTTGCCCGGCAAGAGAAACATTTCGCCTTGCCTGATGGGGATGTCCACGATTTTACCGTCTTCCACAATCTTGACCGAAACATCGCCTTCCAACTGGTAGAAAAGTTCTTCGCTTTCGTTGTAATGAAAATCCTTGCGGCTATTGGGGCCGCCCACCACCATCACGATAAAATCGCCGGTGTTGTGATAGACCTGCGCATTGCCAACCGGCGGCTTCAAGAGGTGGCGGTGCTCGTCAATCCATTGGGCGAGGGGAAAAGGGCGCGTAATCATGTGGGAAAGTTAGGGAAACGCGCCTATTGAGACAAATGAAGAAAGCCGAAAGGCGCGAAAGAAGATGTATTTGTAGAGACGCCCGGGTCGGGCGTCTCCGGTATTTTCGGAAGAAACGCCTCGATTTGGATACGTCCGGATTGGGAGACGCCCAGGTTGGGCGTCTCTACGGAGGTGAATTTCTACTTCAACACCTTCATCTTCACCGAGTCGATGTGATTTCCGGTAGAAAGGATGACCTCAAACTCAAAGTGATCGGCGATCACGCGCTCGCGAGTGCGGGGAATGCGGCCTGCTGCGGTGATAATATAACCGGAAAGCGTTTCGGCAGTGCTTTCCCCAAAATCAAAACCGTATTTCTCGCGGAGGTAATACAACTCCAGCCGACCGGAGAAAATGTATTCGGTTTCGGAAATCTGCTTTTCAATGTACTCGGCTACGTCGTATTCATCATTGATGTCGCCGAAGATTTCTTCCAGCAAGTCTTCCATCGTGATGATGCCTGCCGTGCCGCCAAACTCATCCACAACCCAGGCCACACTGCGGTGCTCTTTCCGGAAAGTATTCAGCAAATCAATGGCCTGCATCGCTTCCGGAACGGCCAGGATCGGGTGCATCGCAGCTTCAATAGAGGTTGGATTCTGGGCAATGTCCTGATGATGGAGATACCCCAGAATTTTATCCACCGAACCATCATACACCATCACCCGCGACAGGTGGGTCTCCACCATTTTTTGTCGCACCTCGGCTATAGAAGCATTTTTATCCACGCCTTCGATTTCGTTGCGGGGAATCATGGCCTGCCGCACTTTAGTATGCACCAGTTGCAGCGCGTTTTCAAACAATTTTGCATTCACCTCATTGGCGTCGGACTGATGCCCTTGCAAGGTCTGGCGGGTAAAATGATCGACGTCAATGCGATTAAAAACCGGTTTGTCTTCCTGGAGGCGCACATTGAAAAGGTATTTTAATACCCACTCCGAAAACGTAATAAACAACCGCGCCACCCGGCCAAAAACAGCGTTGATAAAAGCAATCAGCGGCGAGAAGATGCCCAGAATCGTTTCGGCTTTCCGGCGGAAAAGTGCCTTGGGTAAAAATTCGGCGATGATAATCAACAGCACTGTTGCTACGGCCGTAGTGAGCAGCAGGCGGGGCAGAGCACCGGAAAGGGGAGCCGGCAGCCGTTGCAGATAGTCATGCATCACGCCGGTAACGAGCAGCCCAAAGAAGATTAAGAGCAGGCTGATCAGAATGCGGGAGCCGCCCAGATATTCCCCCGGGCGGTCCATAATCGGCGACAAAATGCGCGCCGAGCGGCGGCCTTGCTTACGCTTCAGTTCAATATTAAGCTTGCTGGCCGACACAAATGCAATTTCAATACCAGCCAGCAGCGCAATGAGCACGGCCACCGCCAGCATAATCAAAAGCAACTCCAGATTCATGGGGCGAAATAAAGGCTAAACCGCTAAACTTTTAGGTAGAAACCGAAATTACGGTTTGTTTCACTGCTATCTTTTCAGGCGTAGATTCCAGAAAATCTTCCACAATGCGCAGCAACTGATCGCACGCTACGTCGAGACAGTCGTTGATTATGGTGTGGTGAAATTGCGGGGCAAACCCGGCTTCGTAGGCAGCTTTGGAAAGCCGTTCGCGCAGTGTGTCTTCTGTTTCGGTCCCTCTTTTGAGAAGCCGTTCCCGCAGGGCTTCTTCCGACGGCGCTTTGATAAAAATACTCAGCGCCTGCCCCGGAAACGCGCTCATAATACTCAGTGCACCCTTCACGTCAATATCCACCAGCGGGTAGGTGCCTTCCGTCAGGATGCGGGTAATCTCGGAGCGCAGCGTGCCGTAGTATTTGCCGGGATACACCATTTCCCATTCCAAAAACGCCTCGCGGTCAATGAGTTCCTGAAAATGGGCTGGCGAAAGGAAATAATAATCCTTGCCCGCCACCTCGCCGGGCCGTGGCTTGCGGGTACAGGCCGAAACCGAAAACGCCAGTCGTGGGCATTTTTGTAGCAGCCGCTTCACGAGCGTGGTTTTTCCGGAACCGCTTGGCGCGGTTACAATCACGATTTTGGGCGGAAACATACCGGAAATAAAGGCTTTGGAGTAGGGTAGAATGTTAGAAAGGCAAAGATAAGCCGGGGACTTTTGTTGGTTTTTCCCCGGAAGCGGTGTGTTCGGGACGGCAATCCCAAATGGCCAATCCTAATAGGGCTTCACGCCCATATCGTTTTTTGTGTAAAAAGCCCTGCGAGCGCGTGGCTTACAGGGCTTTTTAAGAAGTACTTTTTCCGGAAATTTCCGGAAAAAAATGGCTTAAGCGTATTGCTCCAGGGCGCTTTTCAGGTTGGCGGCAATCATTTGGGCCGGGCGGCCTTCAATCATGTGGCGCTCAATCATGTGCACCACCTGTCCGTCTTTAAACACCGCAATGCACGGCGAAGACGGCGGGTAAGGCAGCAGGTGTTTGCGGGCCTGAGCTACAGCGTCCATGTCATAGCCGGCAAAAGTGGTTACGATGCGGTCGGGCTTTTTCTCAGACGCCTGCACGCCCATCACTGCGCCCGGACGAGCCGTTCCGGCGCTGCAACCGCATACCGAGTTGATCACCAAAACGGTGGTTCCGGGGGCGTTCAGGGTTTGGTCCACCGCCTCGGGGGTCAAAAGTTCTTCAAAGCCGTAGCGCGTCAGCTCGGCCTTCATCGGGGAGACAAGTTCAGTAGGATACATAAGAAGGGAAAAATTTTTGCAAAGATAATCGCTGCGTCCGCGCTATTATTGATAGCCCTATCAGCAAAGTCAAAGGGTCTTTTGTAATGCTCCAAACCCATTTTACGATTCCGGATCCAGCCAACTACACCAGCACCCGCGAAGGCGAAACCAAGCTGGGTGAAACTGTGCAAAATGCCATTGCCGATGATTGGGAACAAAGCGTTGCCAAAAGTTCCGCGCGCTTTGTGTGGCTGGGGGTAAGCGAAGACATCGGCGTGCGGGCCAACGGTGGTGTCGGCGGTGCTGATACCGCTCCCGAAGCGGGCCTGCGGGCGTTGCTGAACATCCAAAACGACACAGGACTTTCCGGAAACGATATGCTGTTGGGCGGCCTTTTGCGGTGTGAAATTCCGGAAAATACTTCCTTAATTGCGCTGCGCGAAGCGGTTGCGGAGATAGACCTTCTGGTTGCAGCGAAAGTAAAAACCATCGTTTCGGCGGGAAAAATCCCCATCGTGATGAGTGGCGGACACAACAACTGTTATGGCCTTTTGCGCGGCGCATCGAAAGCCTTGGGTACGCCCCTGGCGGCGATTAACCTGGATGCCCACAGCGATTTCCGGAAAAAAGAAGGTCGCCACAGCGGCAACGGTTTTCGCTACGCGCATGAGGAAGGCTTTTTAAAGAAATACGCACCTGTTTGTCTCCACCGGAATTATAATTCGCCCCAAATTGTCGCGGAATTGGAATCCTCATCCGACTTTTTGCCGTCTTTTTACGAGGACGTTTTTCTAGGTGAGAAAGACCTTTTCAGTGAAGCGCTTACGGCGGCCTTCCAGCACGTGCAGGGCTTTCCAACCGGCATCGAGCTGGATTTGGATTGCATCGAAAATGTGCTTTCTTCAGCTATGACGCCTTCCGGCGTTTCCATGCGCGAAGCCCGCCGGTTTCTGGTCTGTGCAGCCCGCGAATGCAACGTCGCATACCTGCACCTGACCGAGGGTGTGGCTCACCGTGCCGACGGCCTGCAAAGCGCCACGATCGGCAAAACACTGGCGTACCTGGCGAGCGATTTTATGCGTGCTTCTTTGATGGAACACGGATAGAAACAGATTTTTTATCCGTAAAAGCCTGCCTCGGCCGCTTCCGGAGAGCCTATTCTAACAAAAAAGGATTGTGAAAAACGCTTTGGGTTGGGGAAATCTTTGTCATCCTTGAAAGGATCTCTACAAAAAACTCCTTTTAAATGGAATGATAAAAGGATTCTTTGCAGAATGACAAAGAATCCCCCGTATTTTCTGGATAGGCTTTAAATATTCTGAAATCGCAGCTTTTTCACGATTTCCCAACCAATAATACCCGCCGAAACGCTGATATTGAAAGAATGCTTTTCGCCGAATTGCGGAATTTCAATACACGCATCGGCAACGGAAAGCACCGCATCGCTCACGCCTTCCACTTCATTTCCAAAAATAACGGCCAGTTTTTCGCCGGCGACAGGCTGGAAAGCGTCCAGCAGCCTAGCAC
>JAEWBT010000085.1 GCA_023391015.1 Bacteroidota bacterium | reverse complement strand
TTCCTATAATCCTTACGCCCCTTCGGGGCTGCTGGGAATAAATAGATACCTCTTGCTATAATCCTTACGCCCCTTCGGGGCTGTTTAGGAAAATGCGTTTGATCCTACAATCCTGCCTAACCCTTCGGGGCTATAGTTAGAGGTCTTGAAATGATTGGTACTAACCGAAAGCAATAGCATTTGTAAAGCCCCAAAGGGGCGTAAGGATTATAGATTCTCATTTCATCCCATAGAGCCCCGAAGGGGCGTAACGATTCTAACAATTTAGAGACGGCATCCAAGGCCCACTCACTTCTTCCACCCCCGATACCGGTCTCGCACCCACTGCATCAATTCCAGCTCCGTGGCCGTGTCATAAAAATCGCGGGGCATGGGGTTTTCGCGGATAAAGACGTAGGCTGCCGAGTCGTCCAGGCCGGTAAGGCGGCGCACCAGCGGCGCGTTGTAGCGAAGGGCAAAAAGCGTTTCGGTTTCGTGGGCCTCCAGCTCTTTTTTAAACCGCAGCGCGCGCTTTTGCTTTCCGGAAATTTTAAAGGCCAGCCACGTAAAACCACCGGCCAGCCCAATGGGAATCGGTACGCGACCAATCTTCAACACCGAAGGCTTGAAAACCGCATCGCCCAGCCGCTTCCGGTGAATCACGCGGTTCTCGGCAGAGTCTTTCTGCCATTTTTGGTACGGCGTGGAGACCCGCACTTCTTTCAGGCTGCCGCCCGAAAGCACCGGCGTGCTGTCGGCGCTTTGCGCCAGGACCGCGCTGCCCGAAAGCGTTATCCCAATTCCTAAAAGATAGGTCAGCCTTCCGGTTCCCATTGCGCCCTTATTTCAACGCATACTCATACCGCACCGTTACCGTAGCCGTCTTCGACTTGCTGGCTGTGTTGAAAGCACCGCCGTAGGTAAAATCTTCGTTGGAGTTGCGGCCCGTAATCTGGAAAACGCCCATGCTGGCCTTGCGCAGGTCGCCCAGGCTGCTGTGGCCCGCTTTGGCGATGGTTTCGGCGCGGCGGCGGGCGTCTTCGCCGGCCTCCTGCAACAGCTTGATTTTGACGTCTTTGAGCTTGGTGTAGTAATACTGCGGCTCGTCGGAGTTCAGCTCCACGCCCGCTTCCAACAGACCGGTTACTTCGCGGGAAATCACTTCTACTTTTTCAATCTCGGCGGATTCGACCCGCACGCGCTGGCTCAGCTGAAAACCACTGAATGTGGACGACACACGGTTGCCCCGCTCATCGTAAATCTCGTTGTACTGCCGCGAAATGGTGATAGAAGAAAACACCACTTCCTTATCACTGATGCCTTTGCTGCGCAGGTATTCGCGCACCCGCGTTTCGTCTTGCTTCAGCATCGCGTAGGCTTCTTTCAGGTCCATCGAGGAGCGCATGTAGGAGCCGGTCCACACAATCAAATCGGCCTCAAAATTGTATTCTGCCGAGCCGGTTACGGGCAGCGTGTTTTTGGCTTTAAACTTATAATTGTAGCCGGAAGCCAGCACGGCGGCAATGATAACGGCAGCGAGGGCAGCAATGAGGGTTTTGAGGGGGAAGTTGCGCATGGGAGGAAAATGGGTAACCAAAGATATTTGCATTTTCCGGGGAAACAGGCCCTACAAAAGTTTCTCAAAGGGTGAAGGTTGCCTTAATATTTCCGGAAATCCAACAGGAGGCGCTGGCTTTTTTTTTATTTACGATTCCTTGTTTTGTCATTCCGTCGGAAGGCGGAATCTCAGAAGAAAGCTCCTGAGACCCCGCCGAAAGGCGGGGTGACAAGAAAAAGTAATCGCCCTGCTTCTCAAAAGCGTCGTTTTTCTTTCCGGAAATCCGGCCCTGTTTCCGGAAAAAAGAAAGCCCTACAAGGCGTCTGTATGGGGCGTCAACTCCGCAGAGGGCCGCTGCGAAAATTCAATCCGGTACACCTTAATCAGCAAAAGCAAATAAGAGAGCAGCAAAGGACCAAAGATGAAACCCATAAATCCGAAAAGCGGCACACCGGCAAAAAGCCCCAGAACGGTGATGATGGGGTGGACGTCGCCCAGCTTTTTGAGAAGCGTGAACCGCAGCACATTGTCCACATTGGTGATGACCAGGATAGAGTAGAGGAGCAGCCCGGTTCCGGCCCCGCCCCGGCCAATCACGTAGAGATAAATCACCAGCGGAGCCCAGATAATGGCCGTGCCCACCACCGGCAGCAGGGAAAACACGCCGGTAACGATCGCCCAGACCACCCATTCCTCAATCCCGAAAAGCCAATAGCCCAGCGCCGCAGCCACAGCCTGAATGAGGGCCAATACCGGCAACCCAATGGCGTTGGAAACCACCATCACGCGCGTTTCTTTCCACAAAAGGTCGATGTTGTGGTCTTTCAGGGAAAGAAATTTCTGGATTTCCCGCTCCATAATCCGGCCATCCATCAACATAAAATAAAGCAGAAAAAAGGCCAGCACAATGTTGGTAGCCATGTTGGCCGCCGAGCCCAGAAAGCCGGGCAGTTCGGCCGCAATTTTTTCGCCGGCCTGCGAGATTCGCTGATCGGTGATGGCCATGTTCAGAGATGGAAACGCCGTCCGGAGTCGCCCTGCCAGGTCCTTTACCGATCCGGTCATGTCTTCCGACTGTTCCAGCAAGGCGGTGATTTTGGGCGAAAGCAGGTACCAGAGTCCGTAGAGCGGCAGCAAAATCAGCACCACGGCGGCAACGATAAAGCCGGTGGCAACGAGCCATTTTTTATGGCCTTTCACGACCGTCAGGTGATAGTATGGCTCGCGCATCAACACATAAAGCATAAATGCGCCCAGCACGCCCGGAAAAAACATGAAAAGTTCTTTGCCCAGAATCCACGTCAGGAGCAGAATGATAAAAATCAGGAAGATCTGCTTCAGGCGTGCGGCAGGAATTAAAGCTTTTGGCATGGTTGGGAAAACCCTTAAAAAACTAAGGCCATCATAGGAAAAACAAGGCTTGATGGTATCTTTAAGGCCTTGTTAAGTGGCACGGTTTTATTCCCCTCCCTGACACTGTTCTCTCTATTTCCCAAACGTCTTTTCGCTACTTTTTTATGGCACAAACAGGTAAAACCATCGCAACCCTGCTCGCAGGCATGGCCGTCGGCGCCGCCGTAGGTTATTTTCTGGCAACCGATCCGGAAGAACGCACCGAGGAGCTGGACCGCCTCAAGGATTTTATGGCTGATAAATATTACGACCTGAAATCCCGCTTCTCTAAGGAGAGTGCCGACCTGGAAGAAGAAATCTACAACGCCTAACCCCCTTTCGCTGTGCGCAACCTTTTCAACGAGTGGAAAGAAAACAGTTCCCGTTTTCTGGAAGTCCGCCTCAACCTCTTAAAGCTCTCTTTTGTGGAGCGCACGTCCAACGTGCTCAGCTTTGTCATCTACGTTTTCATCATGCTGTTTTTGGCGATTACGGTGCTGATTTTCTTTGGCGTGGCGTTGCAGGAAACCTTCTCGCAGTGGTTTGATTCCCGCATTGGCGGTGCCTTTGCCACCTTTGGCTTTTTTGTGTTGCTGGCTGGTGTTGCTGTTATGATGCGCAAAAGCATTCTGAACAGATTTGCAAGCGTGTTCGTTCGCCTGCTCACCGCCGAGGATGACAATGATGACATGGCTCATGCCCAAAAAATCCAGGTAAAGGACTAAACCCTTTTCTCTTTCTTTAAAAATCTGAAACGCTCGTGAAACTTTATAAAAGACAGCTCAAAAGCATCGAAGACCTTAAAAGGGAAAAGGTTTTGCTCGAATACGTGAAAGGCGAAAGCGACGCCGCCGATCTGTTCACGATGGAAGGACTCAAAAAAAGCAAAAAAGGCGAAAAAAAGCTTTCTGCTGCTGATTCGCCGTCCAACAACGCCATTGGTGCACTGATGGAGGTGCTGGGGCTGGGTTCCGGAACGGAGGCTTATAAAGGACTGATGCCTTTTGTGGAAAGCAATGCCCCGGCGCTGCGCCTTGCACAAAATTTCCTGCCCAAAAAACAACTCAAAAAAGTTTTCTGGGAAATCGTTTCCGGCTACCTGAAATGGCGCGCCGTAGAGGGTGGGGTATGGCTGGTTAAAAAAGGCATTCAGCGTTACAAAGAAAAAAAGCGGTTCGAGAAAGCCGCCGTCTATTACGATCCGCGCCGCAAACGTCGCTGTGTGGAAGTCAAGAAGAAAAAGTTTCTGGGTATTTTTTAAACATCCGTCAATTAAAGAGCGCCTCTCGAAAGAGGCGCTCTTTTGGCTTTATGAGAATCCCGTATTCCGGACTCCAACACTTCTCATTCTGAGCTTGCCGAAGAACAGCCTGACACACGTTTTCTCATCAGCAACTGTGTCCCCCTGAGCTTGTCGAAGGGTGGGCTTGTCGAAGAACTGCCAATATCGAAACTGCCAGCACTGTAAATACGCAAATAAATAAGAGGGTAGTGGCTTTGAAATAAGGTCTCTATCCTTACAAGAAAAAAGCCGGAAATTTCCGGAAATTCAATCCGATTTCCGGGAATTTCAAGTCTGTGTCTAGGCCTGTTTGAGATGCAAGGCCAACAGCGGAACGCTGCTGTGCTCGGCGAGCGCCACCGTATGACTTTTATGAAACAGCCCCGCCCAAAAACCATATTCGCCCGGCACCACAGCCAGCCAGTCGGTAGGCGTTTCGGTTACCAGGCGGGCCAGTGTAGCGTCCACATCCTCACTGCCGGAAATGACCTCGGAGGTAGCGCCCAAAACATCCAGACTTTGCTGCAAAGAAAGCGGGAGTGCGCTTTCGGCGTTCACCGTAACCACATGCAGCGACGCACCGGTAAAGGAAAGCATGGCCTGAAGCGAGGCCAGCGGAAAATGCTCCGGCGATTGATTGGCCTGCAAGGCCAGCAGGATGCGCTTCACGGGCCGGTAGTTGTAACCCGGTTGAACCGCCAAAACGTTGTGATGCGAATCGCGCAGCATATCCAGCCCGCGGTTATCTTCCCACCAGTCGTGAATGTTTTCGGGGTTGATGCCCACGATGATAAGGCTGTTGGCCGTTTGCCGGTTCTCGTCCAAAACGGTCTCGGCACCCATCAGGGCGAGGCGGGTGGTGGTGGATACGTGCGGATAACGGGCGGTGTATTCTGCGCTTAATTTCTGAAGGCTTTCCGTTGCAATGCTTTGTGCGTCTTCGAGCGGCAGAAATGTTCCGGAAAAAGCATCCGGCGCATACAACAAAGGCACGTCATAAACGTACACCAAAACAACAGGCAAGCCTTTTTCGGAGGCCAGCGTATAGCCGTAGGCAAGAGCAGCGGCAGATTCGGGGGTAAAGTCGGCAAGGATAACAATGCTTTCCATTGGCGGCAGATGGTTTTGACCGCCGGAAAGTTAGGGCAATGTCCTTAGAGCCGTACTGAATTTTTAAGAAGTCTTCTGCATAAAGGGCAGAAAGCGGCTCAGGGCTTGCAGAAACGTCTGGAAAAGAATATAAATATCCAGGCCAATGCTGCGGTGTTTCAGGTAATAAATATCCCAATGAATGCGCTTGCGCAGCTCTCGCTCATTGGTGATCTCCCCGATAAAACCGTTGATCTGCGCCATGCCGGTCATGCCGGGCGTGGCTTCGTGGCGCAGGTGGTAAAACGGAATTTTTTCGGAGTAGTAGCGGGTATGGAACAGCATGTGGGGCCGCGGGCCAATAAGGCTCATGTCGCCCAGAAAAATATTGAGCAACTGCGGCAATTCATCCAGGTGGGAAGCGCGCAGAAAACGACCGATAGGCGTGATGCGGCTGTCGTTGGCGGTTGCCTGCCGCGTATGCGCTTCGTCGTTGACGCGCATCGTCCGGAATTTCAGGCAATGAAACGTCTCGCCATGCAAACCGGTGCGCGGCTGAATAAAGAAAACGGGTCCTTTGGAAGAAAGCTTTACCAGTAAAGCTACGATTGGAAACAGCCAGCTGGTGAGCAGCAAGAGAACTGTAGAGAAGATCAGATCCATGCCGCGCTTGGCTGAGAGGTAAGCAGCCGACGGGTGATGGGCTACATAGAGCTGATTGAGCTGGCGCAACATCTGGCGTATTTCCGCCAAATCGGAGCTGCTTTCCGGCGCTGCGGTTTTAAGAAGGGGCTTAACAGAAGGTGTGCTAATCACCATCGTTGGAGTCATGCCTGTATAACGCGTTTTGCTGTGGCTTCCCCTAGTAGCGAAAGCCTTTTTGGTAGATTTTTAAGGCGCAAAAGTGCATTAAAGAATCTAAGGCAAAAAATTGATCTCCAAAATTCCGGAAATTTAGCTTTGTTCCCGGAAATGACTATTTAAAAAACAATGGATTATCAATCTGTAAAGCTTTCTAAAAAGACACACGGCCGGTGCCTTTTTTGTTATAGATGAAATCCACAAAAAGGCAGTAGAAAAATATGTAGAAAACAGTTCCGGCCTGTGTTTCAAAAACTGCTTCCTGCATCATAAAAATGGCGGAAAGAAGAGCAAACAGCAATAGAAAAGGCGTTTGCCGGTAGTGCCGCAGGCCGCTAAGCAGCAGGCTTGCCACCATCACTACTACCAACAGCAAACCCACCAGCCCCGTGGCGAGCGCAATGTGCAGAAAAGTATTGTGGAGGTTGATATTGTAAAAAACGCTTCGGTTGGGACTGTCTTTTTCCACATTTGGGATGCCCAGCGCCCGTACCTGTTCGTGAATGGCTTCGTGTGCATCGCCCACGCCCGCACCGATCAGCACGTTTTGCGGCGAAGAAAGCATGCTTTTCAACCCTACGCGCCACAGGAAAAGCCGGATATTCATATTACTGAAATGGGCTTCTTCTCCCTGATACTTTTCCAGATAGGAAAGGCCCGGCCTGCTATGGCCCAGTTCCCGGAAACGCGCCTGAAGGGTCGGCTGCTGCACCGCAAAAATGCCCGCCAGCACGATGGCTGCCGTAAAAATCCAGATCAGGAATTTCTGAGGCCGGATGACTTTTTTTCTGAAGCTAAAAACCAACGCCACCGGCAAGGCAATGGCCACAAAGGTGACCAGCAGCGTGCGGGCCGAAAGCAACAGAAAAAACGGCAGCAAAACCGACAGCAAGCCACCCCGAACCCAGGCTTCCCGCCGCACGCCGGCAGTGTCGGGCAGGGGCGAAAGCAACAAAAACAACAACGCTGCGACCACGTACCAGGCCATATAAACCGCATTGGCATCCAGCCCGGCCACCAGGGGGTGATAGAAAAAATGGCTCAGCTCGCCGTCTGCCCGGTAGCGGTACCACGCCCGTCCAACACAATAAAGCGCCGTGACAGCCAGGCCCATCGAAAATGCAAAAAACACTTTCCGGCCTTCTTTTTTCCGGAAAATACCGCTGCTGCCAAGGGTAAGGGGCAACAGCAAAAGCGGCAGTTTGGTGGAAAGAATCGCGCTTGCCTCGCCGTTATCCACACTCCAGAGCCAGCTGGCCAACGTCCACAGGTAAAGCGCCACCGGTGCCCAAAGCAACTTCCGGTTTCGGAAATTCCGGAAAATCACCTTTCCCCGAAGCAATAGCATCGCGCTCACAACCGCAATCATCCCAACCGACCCCAACAGAAAAGGCGCCGGAATGAAAAAAGCCAGCAGCAAGGCAGCCAGTAGGGGAAGTGTGTGCCGGTAGCCGGCGGAGGCTATCCTCATGCGTTTTTTGGGGAAAAGATGTGGGGCGATCTGCCGCAGGAAAGCGCGAAATGGCACTGCAAGTTTGCGCTAAAAAACGGAATTGTCCGCAGGTTCCCTTCCGGCAAGGGGCCGCAAAGGCAAACGCCCGGCTTACTTTTGAGGCTTTATTTTTTAAAAATCCCTTGTCTTCTTCCCGGATTCGAAAGCTGGCCGGCAGTGCAAGCATGCAGACGATCGTGCCGCAATTGCTGGGCATGGCGCTGTTTTTTGCATTTTCCAAATGGCTGCCCAAAGAAGCCTTCGGGCAGATGGGCTGGTGTACGGCCACGGCCTATCTCATCGCCACTTTTGCTTCTTTTGGGCTGGAACAGGTCGTATTCCGGCGGCTGGCTGCCGGGGGCGATTCCAGCAACTGGGCGGCCAAAGCTTTTTGGGTGCACAATCTGGCTACTGCTGCGCTTGCCTTGCTGTTGTTGCTGAGCCTTGCGGCTTTCTCGGCTTCACCTCAGATCCAACTGCTGCCTTTTTTCTTTGCCGCGCAGGCAGCCCTTTCGCTGGCCATGCCTTTCCGGCTTTTGCTCAACGCCCGTCTGCAATATGGCGGCTATGCCTTTGCAACCATCACGGCCAACTTAGTCAAGCTGGCGGCGGCTTACGGGTGTCATAAAGCAGGAATCCTGACACTTCCGGTGGCGGCAGCCGTGCTGGTAGGTGGAAATGCGCTGGAATACGGGCTGGCCTGGCTGGTTGCCCGAAAAAAGCAAACGGCGGCCTTCAGACCCCGCGCCTACCGGCTTTTGATCAAAGAAGCCTTGCCTCAATACCTGACTGTGATCTTCGACGTGAGCCTGGCACGCCTCGACTGGTTTTTGTTGGGCATTCTGGCCTCCGCCGCTTCGGTAGCCGAATACAGTTTTGCCTACCGTGCCTATGAGGTGGAAAAGCTGCCGGCAGCCATCGTGGGAAGTTTGCTTTTGCCCATTGTGGCGCGGTGGTGGACGGGCGACAAAAAGCCCGCTGCTGCCCAACAGCAAATTTTTGCTGTGCTCCTACTGCTCATTCCGGCACTGATGGGCTGGGCGTCGCTGCTGGTGGTCCTGCTGTGGCAACCTTTGGTGGGCGGGGTGCTCCAAAGTGAGTTTGGAAGTGCCTCTTTTATACCCCTGGCGATCCTGAATCTGAGCATGGTGCTGCAGTTTAGCATCAATCTGTTGTGGGTACAAACCTTCGCGGCCCGCCAATACCGGAAAATTGCCCTTCTGACGGCGGCCACCGCCTTGCTGAGTTTGTTTTTAAACCTGGTGCTGATTCCCAAATGGCAAACTACCGGCGCGGCGCTAAGCCTTTTGCTGGCAGCGGCTTTTCAGCTGCTGGGGTATGCGCGCCAGGTGCAGCAGCTGGGACTGCGACTGCCGTGGAGAAAGATTCTTTTCGTTTGGGGGGTGAATATTTCCGGAATTTGTGTGTTGCTTTTCTGCAAAATGCCGCTGGCCGTGAGTGGCGTAGGGGTGCTCCTCGGCTATCCGCTTTTGATGTGGATGGGCGGCATCTTTGCACCCGCCCACCGAAAAATCCTTACCGGCCTGAAACAATCATGAATATCCTGCTTTTTTGCGATGAATACCCGCCTGGTCCGCATGGCGGTATCGGTACGGCGGTGCAAACGCTGGCCCGCGAGCTGGTGCGGCAAGGGCATGGGGCGTGGGTCGCCGGATTGTATGACTACGGCTACGGCGGAGCCGATTATGAAGAAGACCACGGCGTTCACGTGTACCGGCTTCGCAAAAAATCGGAACAGCTGGGCATCACCCTGCGCTATAATTTTTATGATAAAGTGGTGCGCCGGTTGCTTTCCCTGACCGGGCAACTGGAAAGAGAAGTAGCGGAAGGCCTGGAGCGGTTGCGTTTGTTGGTGGAAAAGCTTACAGCTGATCATCAAATCCAAATTGCCGAAACGCCGGAGCATCAGCACTACACGCGACAAGTGAAAAAACCGGTTTTTTTTCCGGAAATAAAAGTGCCTTTAGTAGCGCGATTGCACGGCGGAAATGTTTATCTGGGCGCGGAGCTTTCCCGACCGGTGGGGCCGGCTGCTTTGGCAATTGAAAAAGACCTTTTAAGCCGGGCCGCTGCCATCAGCAGTGTGAGCCGCTATGCTGCCGTGAAAACCCTTTCGCTTTTAGGCTTGGAGAAAGAAGAGGCCCGCGTGATTCCCAATGGGATAGAAGTGCCGCCGTGGATTGGTTTTGAAAAAAAAGACCCGCAACAGGTTATGTTTACCGGCTCGCTTCAGGCTGGCAAGGGTGTTTTTCAATTAATGGACGCCTGGAATCAGGTGCACGAGGCCTGGCCACTGGCAACGCTGCACCTCTATGGCAAGGGCGATACCGCTGCGATAAAGGCGCTTTTAAAACCCGGTGCCGCTGAAACGGTTTTTTTTCACGGCCACCAACCGCGTTCGATTGTCTGGGCAGCGCTGCAATCGGCGGCTATTGGGGTTTTTCCGTCGTTTGCAGAAACCTTTGCCCTGGCGCCGATGGAAGCGATGGCCTGTGGGGTGGCAACGATTTTTACCCAACGCACCTCCGGGCCGGAGCTGATCGATTCCGGAAAAAACGGCCTTTTGATTGATCCTACCCGGCCATCCGCAATTGCTGACGCAAATCTTCAACTGCTTCGTGATAAAAGCCTACGGGAAGGCCTGGCGCGGGCGGGTTACGAAAAAATTGCCTTCCGGTACGCCATTGAAGGGATTGCCGCTCAACACGTTCTTTTCTACAACGCTGTATTGTCCAAAGGCTCCGGTCTCCTGAAAAACGTTTGAAATTTTCGCCAGCTTCGACTTTATCGTTCCGGAAAACCGGCAGATTCCTATTGCTCCCCCAGAATTACCTTTCCTATTCCCGACAGTCGCTCTTATGTCGCCGATTGCCCTTCTTTCCCAAAATTCGCTGAGCCGCCTGGCTTCTTTCTTAAAAGAAACCAACGGCTGGTTGCTTTTGCTGCTCGTGGGAGTTACCCATAACCTGCTGTGGGTTAAGCTGGCAACAGTGGCCGTCGGGTTGCTGGCATTCTTACTCCGGAAAAACCGGAAATGGATGCCACCACCGCTGCCCTTTTATTTCTATCTAACGCTCCCGCTGGTGGGCATCTTGGGTGGCTGGCTGACCGGCTCTTTTCAGTTTGCCGCTTATCCCTACGTGCTGGCCTATGGTGGGGCGCAGTGGCTGGTGAGTGCGGCGGCTTTCGGGTTGTTTTTTATGGAGGTCGCCCAAAGCCGGAAACGGGCTGCCGAAAACAGCCTCTATGCGTTCACGCTCCTCAACCTGTTTGCCAGTCTGTATTCGCTGGGGCATACAATGTGGGAAAGTGGTTCGTGGTGGCCCTACGCACTGGCTGGTTCCCTGCAATACGGCATCTCCACCGGCGATTATATTCAGGGACTTTTTGGCGGCTCCTCGGTCGTGAATGCGGCTGTGAGTGCCTTGCTTGTGTTGTATTTTACCCAAAAAAGAAACTTTTCCCGTGTTGCCGTTGCGATGATTCCGCTTTGGCTGTGCGGTAGCAATCTGCTGTTTCTGCTGACGTTGCTGTTTTTGTTTTTCCAGACGGTTACGCAGTCTTGCCAACGGCGCCGCCTGGTTCTTTTTACGTTGGTGTTGATGGGCGGCTACACCGCAATCAACTACCTGAACATGCCCTACCTGTTCGGCATGAGCCAGGGAAAAGCCGTGAGTGCACCGCGTCCGCCCGTGAAGACTGCTGGGAAAAGCCTCTATGAATCCCTCCGAAGCAAGCCTTCCGTTGCCGACCGGCAGCAGGCAGCGGTGGTGTTAGGCGGCGTGGGCGTGGCCACGGCAGGCGCGCCCTTACCCGATACGCTTACGATGCAAAATGCTTTAAACCGTATTTACGGCCAACCTTATTTCTACATGCCGGCAGCAGCCGCCAAAATCCCCCTCAAAGCCTTTGCCTTGTTTCAAACCCTGCACTACGCCGCTTATCACCCGCAGCTGCTGGTTTTTGGGGCGGGCATGGGGAACGCTTCCAGCAAACTGGCCATGAAGGTTACGGGGGCCGGACTGCATGGGCGCTGGCCCGCCGGAAAAGCCTATGTCGGCGCTGCTTTTTACGCCGCTCACCTTCAGGATTTGCTTTATCTCTTCAGCCTCGATGCCTCGCAGCACTCCATTGCGCATTTTCCCAACAACAGCTATGCGCAACTCCTGGCCGAGTATGGGCTGACCGGCGTTTTGCTATTTTTTATTTTATACGTTCGCTATTTTGTGCGACGCATGGCCTATAGTAGTGTAAGATATGGGTCGTTGCTTTTGTTTGTGGGGCTACTGCTGGGAACGGATTACTGGCTGGAAAGCATTTCTGTTTTGTTTGTCCTGGAAGCGTTGCTGCTGGTTATGTTGTATCATCCTTCTCAAAAAGACGCTGCTGCCTGATGGAAAAGACGACTCCTTTCTTCACCGTCCTGATGCCGGTTTACAACGCAGCTCCTTTCTTGCGGGAAGCCGTCGATTCGGTGCTGGCGCAAACCTTTACCGATTTTGAATTTTTAATCATCAACGACGGCTCTACCGACGCGACGGCTGAAATCCTGGCTTCCTACACCGACCCGCGCATCCGCATCCATCACCAGGAAAACAAAGGCGTCATTGGCGCGCTCAATGCCGGACTGGCATTGGCCCAAGGAACCTACATTGCCCGTTTCGACGCCGATGATGTGTGTTATCCCCAGCGACTGCAACGGCAGCATGATTATTTCCGGAAACACCCCAACTGTGTGCTGCTGGGCAGTGCCGCCGATTACATCGATGAAGAAGGAAGCTATCTTTTTGAATGGCAGCCCGAGGCCTACGACACTACCGGCCTTCAAAAAATCGCCCAGACCCTTTGTCCGCTCGACCACCCAACGGTGGCGTATCCCCGCGCAGTAGCGCTGCGGCTGGGCGGCTATCCTGCCGGCGCCATCCATTTTGAAGACCACCTTTTCTGGACCGCTTTTTTTGGGAAAGGCGAAGTGGCCAACCTGAAAGAACCGCTTATCAAACACCGCTTCAACGCCCAGTCGGTAACGATAGATGAGAAATGGCGCGGCCCGCTTTTCCGGGAAATCAAACACCGCTCTATCCAAAACGGAGTGGTTTCGGCAGAAGACGCCGGGGCCCTAAAAGCCTTGCTTCAAACACAGGATTTGCGCGGCTATAGACAAGCAGCCTATCACGGCATGATGGGGAAAAAATATCTTTGGAACTGCTACCGGCCCCGGAAAGCGCGCCAACATCTTGCCAAAGCCATCCGCCTGACACCCACCCGGATAGAGCCTTATCTTTTGCTTGCCCTTTCTTTGCTGCCTCGTCGCTGGATTTCCGGACTGTATCACAAGCTAAAATCCTGAATTGCTTATGCGCGTTGCTTTTATCTCCCGGGCCACGCTTTATACCGCCCCCGGCGGCGATACGCGGCAGATAGATGCTACCGCCGGTGCCCTGCGGCAGCTGGGTGTGGAAGTAGATATTTTTCCCACCAGCCAGCAGCCCGATTACAGCCGCTACGACCTGCTGCATTTTTTCAACATCATTCGCCCCGCCGATATGCTCTATCACATCCAAAAAGCTGGTTTGCCGTATGTGGTCAGCACCATCTTTGTGGATTATGGCGTTTTTGAGAAGAAAAACCAAGGCGGTTTCCGGAAATTAATCACCCGTTTGTTTTCCGATGATGGGGTAGAATACCTTAAAGCCCTTGCCCGTCGCTTTAAGAACGGCGAAAGGCTCAAGAGCCGCTCCTACCTGCTGCGCGGCCATGCCCGCTCCATCCGCAAGGTGGCCGAAGGCGCACTGGCCTTGCTTCCCAATTCCGAAAGCGAATACCGCCGCTTTGTAGCCCGCTATGGTGTGGAAAGGCCATATCGTGTCATCCCCAATGGCATCAACGCAACTGCGGCCAACGGGGTACAAACGAAAATCCCGCAGTACGAGAATGCCGTGTTGTGTATGGCCCGCATCGAGCCGATTAAAAATCAACTAAGCCTCATCCGCGCACTGTCTGGCACGCCGCTGCAACTTTTTATCCACGGCAAGCCCTCGCCCAACCACGCCGCCTATTACGAAGCCTGCCGCCGCGAAGCCGGACCCAACATCCACATCCTGCCGTGGGTGGAAGACGAAAAAGAAATCTACCGTATCTACGCCTCGGCCAAGGTGCATGTGCTGCCATCCCACTTTGAAACCACCGGCCTTTCTTCGCTGGAGGCGGCGGTGATGGGCTGCAACGTGGTGGTAACCGACTGCGGCGATGTGCGCGATTATTTTGCCGACCATGCCTGGTATGCCAACCCCGACGACATCGTCTCTATCCGCGAAGCCGTTCTGGAAGCCCACGCCGCGCCCTACGAGCCGCAGTTTCGCCAACACATTCTGGACCATTACACCTGGCAGCGCGCCGGCGAAGAAACCCTCAAAGCCTATCGCGACGCACTGCCACATCTTTTCCAAAAAGCATGAAAATAGGTATCCTCGGCACCCGTGGCATCCCCAACCGCTACGGCGGTTTTGAACAATGCGCCGAAAAACTGGCCCTCGGTCTGGCGCAAAAAGGCCATCAGGTGTGGGTGTATAGCTCGCATACGCACGACTTTCAGGAAAGCTGCTGGAACGGTGTGAACATCATTCATTGCAAGGACCCGGAGGAAAAAATGGGCACCGCCGGCCAGTTTCTCTACGACCTGAACTGCTTTAAAGATGCCCGCAAGCGGGGCTTTGATGTGCTCTTGCAACTGGGCTACACCAGCTCTTCTGTTTGGTGGTGGCTGTGGCCGAAGGATTGCCCTAATGTGGTGAATATGGATGGGTTGGAATGGATGCGCAGCAAATATTCGCCCAAGGTGCAGCGCTTCCTAAGGTGGGCCGAGAAGGCCGCTGCCCGCCACGCCGACCTGCTCATCGCCGACTCTTTGGGGATTAAAGAACATCTCCAAAAAGCCTATGGCAAGCCCTCGGTTTTCATTCCCTACGGCGCCGATATTTTCCGGAATCCCGATGTGGCGGTGCTGGAAAAATACAACTTGGAGCGGGGCAAATATCACCTGCTCATCGCCCGCATGGAGCCGGAAAACAACGTGGAAATGATTTTGGACGGCTACGCCCTTTCCGGAAATAGGGCTCCTTTTGTGGTGGTGGGCAAGATCAGCAATGCCTTTGGGACCTACCTGGAGAAAAAATTTGTTGCCCATCCCGGCATCCGGTTCTTGGGTGGTATCTACGATTTTCCCGTGATAGACAACCTGCGCTATTTTGCCAACCTCTATTTCCACGGCCACTCGGTGGGTGGCACCAATCCGTCCCTGTTGGAAGCGATGGGGTGCAGCGCCCTCATTGCCGCCCACGACAATGTTTTTAACCAATCGGTTTTGGGGGAAGATGCCTTTTATTTTGCCAATGCGCAGGCAGTAGCGGCGCTTTTGCAAACGCCGGTCCCTGCCGGCGTGCGCGAGCGGTTCACGGCTGCCAATCTTCAAAAAATAAGATCTACCTACAACTGGCCCGCCATCACCAAAGCCTACGAATCGGCCCTCGCGACAGCGGTGGCGCGGGAGCGAAACTGACAATGCGTAGCAAGAAAGGAATGGCTAAAGGACGGGCCCTTCAGGATTCTCAAATTCCTGCAAACACGCCCGGCACAGGCAGCCTTCGTACTGGGCGGCCAGTTTTTCGCGCGTTTCCGGCGCAAGCGCAAGGCCGGCACACTGGCAGGCGGCTATGTTTTGGGGCTGGCAGCAAAACGGCTCTTTGCATCGGGGGCAAACCTGAAAGCCGCTTGCATCAGCAGTAGAAGGGGTTTCGATAGCCATTGAAAAAGGATTCCTTTTCCGGAAATTTCCGGAAATCTTTTGAAAATAAACGTGCTCCTTTAATCTATAAAAGGCAATGGGTGAACACGCAGGTTCGCCCCTGCGGCCTCCTCTTTTGTCTATCGTCTTTGGTCTTCTAGAAAATCCCCAGAAACTTCCGGCGCACTTTCCGGACTTGCAGCATCCGCACGTCGGTATCGGGGCGGTCCATCTTGTTGCGCGGAAGGTTGGCGATTTTATCTACTGCGTCCATGCCGGAAATCACCTCGCCAAACACCGTGTAGCCGCCATCCAGATGGGGCGTGCCGCCAAGGGTTTTATAGATTTCGCGCTGGTCTTTGGGGATGGTGTGGCCGCTGCGTTGCTGCGCCTTGTCGAGGGCGGCGTCGTCAAACGGCTTGCCCACGACAATATAGAACTGGCAGCCGCTGGAAGCTTTTTCCGGGTTTTGGTCGCGGGCCATGCCCAGTGCGCCGCGCTTGTGGAAATATTCCGGCTTGATTTCCGCCGGGATGCGTGCGCCATATTCGCCTTCGCCCAGCGGTGTGCCAGCCGGTGCGGCCTTGCTTTGCGGGTCGCCGCCCTGAATCACAAACCCCGGAATAACGCGGTGCCAGAGCAGGGAATCATAGAATTTTTCTTTCGTTAGTTTCAGGAAGTTGTCGCGGTGCAGCGGTGTGCCGTCGTAGAGCATCACCACGATGGGGCCGTAAACGGTTTCAATTTTCACCTTTGTTTTCTGGGCGAAAAGAGAGAAAGAAGAAAGCAGCAGAAAGGCGAGCAGGGAGATTCTGAATTTCATGAAAGCGAAAGAAAGGATTGCAAAAATGGCCCGAAATTTTCATCCCCATAGAAAAAGGCCAACTTCGCCCTCTTCACACTATCATGTCGTTCTTCAAGCCCGTCCGAAAGATCGCCCGCATGGCCGAAAAGCTTATTGCAGAGCCTGCGCCCAAGAAGCGACGCAAATACAATCCGGCCCGCGTGGGGCAGCGGGTGGCGGCCAGTCAGGGGATCCAGCTCACCCTTTTTACCTACGATGCCAGCCATGTGGAGGAGCGTGGGTTGCAGCCGGAAGACGACCTGCGGCTGCCCGAAAGAAAGGTATCGTGGCTCAATATTGAAGGCACCGACAAAGCGCAGATCGAACGGCTGGCCATGATTTTTGGCATTCACCCCCTGCTGGTGGAAGACATCCTGAACGTGGGACAAAGGGCCAAGATGGATGAGATCAACAACGTGGTTTTCTGCCTGTTGCCCATGTTGTATTACAACGAAAACACCGGCATGGTGGATAGCGAGCAGGTGAGCCTGGTACTGGTGTACGACGGCGTGCTGTCGTTTCAGGAGGAAGCCTGCCGCGATGTGTTTGACCCCGTGCGGACGCGGCTGCGCAACAACAGCGGGGGGCGGCTGCGCGAAGGCAGCCCGGATTTTTTGCTTTACACGCTGCTGGATGTGATTGTGGATTCTTATTTCGCTATTATCGAACGGCTTGACCAGCGTGCCGAAGTGCTGGAAGATGAAATCATTGGCCACATGCACAACGACGCCAGCGCCAAGGTGGCCTTGCTAAGAAGAGAAGTGCTGACCGTGATGCGGGCCATTTCCCCGGTGCGAGAAGTCATCACCGGCCTGCTGCGCAGCGAAAGCCCGCTGATGGAAGACCGGAATGAAAAGTACTATAAAGACATCCTGGACCATATCCTGCACGCCATCGATACCGCCGATTCTATGCGCGACACTACCTCTACGCTGCTGGACCTGACGTATAATCAGGTCAACATGCGCACCAACGACATCGTGAAGGTGTTTACCATTATCACAACCCTGCTGGCACCGGCAACGGTGATTGGCGGCATCTTCGGGATGAACTTCGATGTCATTCCACTATCCCACCAAAAGGACGGCTTTTTCCTGATGGTGGCCTTGATGCTAGTGGTTCCTTTGATAATGCTGTGGTGGTTCCGCAGGAAGGGCTGGTTCTAAGGTCATGAGTCATAGGTCATGAGTCATTCCTTATTTCTCATACCTCATTCCTGATCACCGTTCTGTTTTCTTAAAGAAAAGGTTGGCCACCTGTCCATTCAACCCGTTGATAGATAAGTCGCGGCTGTCGGTGCCGTCTTTGAGCGTGAGGGCAACGGTGTTTTCCGGAATATTCCCCTCGGCCAGCAATAAGATGGTCAGTGTATTCCACATGCCGGCGGTGATGGGCAGCACAAGCACCCGCCTCTCGGAGCTTAGTTTCTCATTGGTCAGGATTTCCTTCCCGTTGTAGTGCAGCGAAATCACGTCGCCATCGTTTTCTACCCCGTCCCAGATCTCGATGTGCAGGCTGTCGCTTTTCACCAGATACGTGTTTTGCAGGGCGGCAGTATCCATTTTGCGGGTTGGCGGCACCAGCACTTTGGGCGGCGTGGCCACAACCGCAGGACGGGCAACCGCCGGCAGCGAAAGGGGCGCATTCAGGCGAACGCGCGGTTGCGGCAATACCACTGTGCCGGAAGTCGTGGCGGCAACAGGCAACAAGGCAATCATTTCCGGGGCCGGGCGCGGTGCAGGCTTGGGCGTTTCCGACTTAGGGGTTTCCTTCGGGGGCGTCGGGCGGGGCTTGGGGCGTGGCGGGGTAGCCTTGGGCACTACCGGCTTGGGCGGTGGCGGCGGGGTGGGATCGAGGTCTATAAACGTCATCACGCCGCCATCGCAGGGCGAGCCATCGGGTTGGCGGCTGCTAAACGGGCCGCTCCACACCCGCCTGCCCGGCACTTTGGAAAGCTTCAGGCGGGCGGCGAAGAAACACAACACCATGCCAGGCTCGTCGTAATCCATGCTTTGGGTTTCGCGCAGGTACAATTCTTCGCCGTCGTCGGAAAGGCGGCCAATAAGCGCCGCTTTCAGGTCGCCGGAGGCCGATTGGGTAATGCTGTAGCCGGTAATATTCGCGCCGTTGGCCGTGTAGTAGATATAATAATACTGCGGCGGATGCCCGGCAATGCGCACCTCGCCCCGCAGCGTACGCTTGTATTTCTGCGCCTGCGCCGGACTGAAAGCGGCTATCAATATTAAAAGTAAAAAACAAAAGAAACGCATGGGATACCTGCAAAATTAACGGCTGCTACTGTTGCAACGCTTTCGGAACCATCCTCTCAAAAAACAGGCCGGAAACGCAAAGAGCCTTTTCCAAAACGGCTTTAGAAAGCTTTTTCTTCCCGGGAAAAACGCGGCTCTCGCCGATGCTGAAAATTCATGCAGGAGACGTTTGCAAATATTCCTTTCCGGCATTACTATTGCGCTCCATTTCTCTTTATGAAAAAAACAATTCTCACACTCGTTGCCGCAGCTTGGTTCCTCGGCACCCCGGCTGCACAGGCGGCCTTCGTCCCTCATCCCGTAGAAGTAGTGGCCGCCGCGCCCGCTACTGCTACACCTGCCGCCGCCCAACCCGTTAGTCTGGAAGTCGGTGCAACCGTTTCCACCAAAGTGGTTACGGCCAAAAAGAAAAGCTTTTTCTCCAAAATCAAAAGCCTGCTTGCTGCCAGCGGCAAAAGCCAAGTTGTAGCCTTGCTACTGGTGCTGTTTTTGGGTGGATTGGGCATTCACCGTTTCTATCTGGGCTATACCTGGCAGGGCATTGTGCAACTCCTGACCCTGGGCGGCCTCGGCATCTGGTCTACCATCGACCTGATTCGCATCATCATCGGCGACCTGCAACCCAAGGACGGCGCTTACGACAAGACTTTCTAAGAAGCGCTTTTCACTACCCAACGATTCCGGAAATAAACCTTTATTTCCGGAATTTTTTTGAATGCAGACTTGAGAAAAGGGGAAAAGGCTGGAAATATATTGTATCCGGCTACCTGTTTTGCCCTTACCGGAAAACTGCGGTTGCCTCCATACAGGTGTTTTGACGTTACCGGAAAACTGCGGTAAGGCCCAGACGAGTGTTTTGCCCTTCCTGCAAAACTGCGGTTGCATCCATACACGTGTATGGGTCTTCCTGCAAAGTTGCGGAAAGGCCCATATATGTGTTTTTGTTTAAAGAAAAATCCTGCTTTCCCGGCACAAAGCCCATCTCCCTAAGCAGCGCCCGCCTTTACCCGCTCGGCGTATTGCATTTTAATCAGCCCGTCGGCCAGCCCTATTTTGGGAACGTAAATTTCCGTTGCCCCTACCCAGCGCAACACCGAAAGGTAGATTTCCAAGGCGGGCACAATCACGTCGGCGCGGTCGATGCGGAAGCCATAGGTGTGGCTGCGTTCGGCAATGCTCATAACGCGCAGGGTTTGGTGGAAATCCTGCAAATACGCCAGGTGGAGTGGGGTGCCTTCCTTTTGTTTGGAAACCGAAAACACCTTGTTGATATTGCCGCCGGTGCCAATCGCCCGCACCGGCTGATAATCCCGGACGGCGTTTTCCAGAAAGCTTTGCATCGCCGCCCACTGCGCCCCGGTTACCGAGCCCTGCAAAAGCCGGATGGTGCCGATATTAAAAGATTCTTTAAACACTAGCGCAGCTTGGGAGAAAAGGGTAACCTCCGTGGAGCCACCGCCTACGTCTACATACAAATAGCTTTGGTCGCTGCCCAGCGCCTCGGCCACGTGGGTTTCATATAAGATCTGCGCTTCCTGCTGCCCAGTGATAATCTCAATAGGAATACCGGTTTGCTGGCGCACTTTCTCTATGATTTCCCCACCGTTGGCTGCGTCGCGCATAGCCGAGGTGGCTGCTGCCCGCACGCCTTCCACGCGGTAAAGGCGCATCAGGTCTTTATAAATCTGCATGGTGTGGAGCAGAAGCGCTTCTTTTTCGGGGGAGATTTTTCCGGTGCTGAACACATCAAAACCCAGGCGTAGCGGGATGCGCAGGAGGTTTAGCTTGGTGTAGTCCACCGTGCCGTCGCGGTACGGGGCGGCCTCCTCGATGAGCAGGCGCGCGGCGTTAGACCCGATATCAATGGCTGCCAGAATCACAGGCTGTATTTTTTGGTTCGCAAATACTGATAGATTTCCTTTTGCGAGCGGCGCTCCGGATCGGCTTCGCGGCGCACCACGTAGCGGTTGCTTTGGTCGTTGTCCAGCATCCGGGCCTTCACGTTCTCGGCCAGTTGGATATCCAGGATGTCCAGCAATTCCTGCTGAAGCCCTTTGTCTTTGATGGGGCAGGCGGCCTCGATGCGGTGGTCGAAGTTGCGCACCATCCAGTCGGCAGAGGAAATAAATACTTTCCTTTTTCCGTCATTTTCAAACACAAACACCCGCGCGTGCTCCAGGTAATGATCCACAATGCTGATGGCTTCGATGGGTTTTTTAAATGCCTTTTGCTTGGTGACGGCGCAGCAAATCCCCCGCACAATCAGCTTCACATCCACACCGGCGCGCGCCGCCTCGTAGATTTTAAGAATAGATTCCCGGTCGGAAAGGGAGTTCATCTTTAACGTCATGGCCGCTGCCTTTTTCTTTTTCGCCGCCCGCACCTCTGTTGCCAGCAGGTCCAGAAAGAATGTACGCATATTCACCGGTGCCGTCGGCAGCGTCTTGTTGGCCGTTAGCTTTTGCAAAGGCTTGGATGGATTTTCAATCACCGAGAAGATGCGGTTGGCATCCGCGATAATGCTTTTGTCGGCGGTCAGCAGGCAATGGTCGCCGTAGAAGCGGGCCGTGCTTTCGTTGATATTTCCAGTCGAGATGAAAGCGTATTGCTTGGTGCGGTTGAATTCCCGTTTCTTAATTACGCAGAGCTTGGCGTGCACCTTCATATCCGTCGGGCCATGCACCACCAGCACACCTTCCTCCTCCAGCACACGCTTCCAGTACAGGTTGGCTTCTTCATCGAAGCGTGCGCGCAGCTCCAGCACCACCGTTACGGTCTTTCCGTTGCGCACCGCGTTAATGAGCGCGTTCACGATTTTGGAATTGCTCGCCAGCCGGTAGGCCGTTATCTTGATGCTTTGCACAAACGGGTCGATGGCGGCCTCGCGCAGCAGGTCAATCACCGAGTCGAAGGAATGGTAGGGAAAATGCAGCATCACGTCGCGCTGGTCGAGCACGTCCATGAGGCGACAGGGCTGCACCAGCAAGGGATGGATAAACGGCTTGTCGCCGCCGGGCGTGCTTTCAAACACACTTTCCGGAAAATCCATAAAGTCTTTGAAGTTATGGATACGCCCGCCGGCAATGAGGTTGTCGCGGCGCGTGAGGCCGAGGCGGCGGATGAGATATTCCAGCAGCGCCGGGTCAATGGTGCGGTCATAGATAAACCGCGTGGCGCGGCCTCTTTTCCGGGCCTTGATTCCCTTTTCCAGTTCTTCAATCAGGTTGGCAGCCACGTCCTGATCAGTTTCCAGTTCGGCGTCGCGCGTTACCTTGATGATGGCCGACATAAACTTATCGAACCCAAACGGCGCAAACAGCGTGGGCAGCGAAAAGCGGATAATGTCTTCTAAAAGAATGATGTGCTTTTCGTCGCTGTCGGTCGGCAGAATCACAAAGCGCGGCAACTCGCGGGTGGGCACGGCAATAAGCGAGTAGCGTTGCAGAAGGGCATTCTTGCGGTTGCCCAGCACGCAGGCGAGGTAAATGTCTTTATCGGAGAGCAGCGGCACAGTGGGCATGCTTTCAATCATCAGGGGTACCAGCCGGGTGCGCACCTGCTCGTTGAAGTATTGGGAGACAAACGCTTTCTGGGCCTTGGAAAGGCTTTTTTCGGTTTTCAGAAACACGTTTTCATCTGCCATCCGGTGCTGAATCTCCACCCAGGCCTTGTCGAACTCGGCCTGCTGGGCTTTTACCTTTTCGGAAATCTGCCGCAGGATTTTTTCCGGATTTTCTTCCAGATGCACCTTGGCTGCTTTGCCCACCCGCACCATCCGCGACAGCGTGGCCACGCGCACGCGGAAAAACTCGTCGAGGTTGTTGGAGAAAATGCCCAGGAATTTAATCCGGTCGGGCAGGGGAACGGTGGGGTCCTGAGCTTCCTGAAGCACGCGCCCATTGAACGCCAGCCAGGACAAATCGCGGACAATGGTGTTTTTTACTGGTTTCAAAATAAAGAAGGATAAGCAAGAATCTGCAAAGGTTAAAAATAACCGTGCTAAGGCAGTTAGGGATAACTAATAGTTAATAGTGAATAGTGGGAACTGTGGGAATTCCCACCTTCGGGGGCAGGGGGGTAAAGGAAGCCGGAAATAAAGACCCTATTTCCGGAAATAACAGCTCTCTCTTGAGCGGTTGCCATCCCCAAAAAGGCCCTGTTAATAACAATTATTTCTTTTGGAAAGCGCCCGCTGCCGTATGTTGGTGGCCTATGTTGGTTTCTGTTCTCCACAAAAGCCTGTCGGGGCTTTGCTGCAGTCTGCTGTTACTTTTTACGACCTGCACTCAAAACACGAGCGCTCCCGCCTACAGCACTACTGATTCCGTCCGGATAGCCGGGCTGTATGAAAAAGGAAAAGAAGCCCTCCGCACCGGCGACACCACAACGGCCCAGAACGCCTTTGAGGCTGGCCTTCGGGAAAGCGTTGCCGCCAGGGCTGCCTTGTTGCAAGGCTTCGGCTGGGCCTATCTCACCCTCTATCACACCGAAACCGGCCATTACGACGCGGCAGAAACCACCGGCAAAAAAGCATTGCATCTGTTTGATTCGCTTCGCTATAAAAAAACACTTTACCTGCAAACGCGGCTGGCCCTCCTGAGTCAGCTGGGCCTCGGCACCGATCACCTGCGCCTGACCAAAGAAAGCCTCAAAATCCTGGAGGAAGCCAAGACTCTCCGCGATACGCCGTCGATGGCCCGTGCGCTGTCGTTTTTAAGTTGGGCCGGCACCCAAATGATCGGCGATGCGCGCGACCTGCGCCATATGGAAGAAGCAGTTTCCCTTCTTCGGCAGGCATCCGACAAAAGCAGGCTTCCCCAAACGCTCAACAATCTGGGCGTGAGTTATCTGGAAGCAGGCCGCACTGAAGAAGCACTGGCCGTGCTGCGCGAAGCCCTCACATATCCCAAGCCGAACCGGCGGGTGGATGGCTATACCTATGGATACATCGGTCAGGCCTTTATGGAACTGGGCGAACCGGATTCAGCGCTTTATTACCTTCAAAAATCCGGCGCGGTAGCCCGGCAATACAATGAGCCGAAGATTGCTGTGAATCTCCAAGGGATGTACGGGGCGCTGTATCTTTCCGAAGGCCGCTACCGGCAAGCCGTGGCCGCCTACGACAGTGGTATTGCACTGATGCATCAAACCGGTATTACTGCGCTTTTGCCGGGCTATTATCAGGGAAAAGCAGAAGCCTATCTGGGTCTGGGCGATTACCGGGGCGCTTTCTTTGCCAACAACGTAGCCGACAGTTTGATTTTTGGTGTGCAGGAAGAATCGGTGCAGAAGGAAATGGCCGCTATCGAAACCCGGTATCAAACCCGCGAAAAAGAAGCCGCTATCCAAACGCTTTCGCAAACGACCGCGCAACAGCGGCGCTGGCTCGCCGGAATTGGTGGCCTGCTCCTCGTGGTGGCCGCGCTGGCTGCCGTTGCCGCCCTGCAATACCGAAAACAGCGCAAGACAACCCGGCTGGTGGCCGCCCAGGCCGAGCGCCTCGAATGGCTGATGAAGGAAATCCACCACCGCCTGAAAAACAACCTGCAAGTCATTACTTCCCTCATCAACATGCAAATCCGGAAAGGGCAGGGGCCGGAAGCAACGCAGGTGCTTTCCGATACCGTTATCCGGATCAACGCCATTGCCCTGATTCATCAAAAACTGTATCAGCACACGGCAGGAGAAACCGTATCGGTCCAAAGTTATTTTGAAACACTGGCTGCCGCCATTGGGGCCGTTCATGGTCCGGCAACCGTTGCGGTGGATGCACCGCTCCACTTAGACACCGATACCGTTGTGCTCCTGGGATTAACCCTGACGGAGCTTGTTACCAACTCCTGCAAACATGCGCGGCAGCCCGGCAAAGACCTGCGCATCACCGTGCAAATCCAACCAACGGCAGAAGGCTACGTTCTTTCCTACAAAGACAACGGTCCGGGGCCGGCTCCAGGAGCAGGAGCAACCGAAAACACGCTGGGCGTTAAGATCGTTCAACTCATGGCGCGGCAGCTGGGCGGGACGGCTACCTATGACGCTACCAGCGGTTTTGGTGTAACCCTTACGTTTAAAGACGAAGCGCAGCGCCGGCAGATAGCGTAAATTTGAAGCCCTTTTCGTTGCTTTGTGGCCCGTTTTTTTCCGGAAAATGGCTTTGGAAAAATCCCCTTTGCAAAGCTAGCAGGCGCACCGAACTTGTCAGCAGATGAATATCTTAATCGTAGAAGATGAAATGATGGTGGCCTACGACCTGCAGGAAACCCTCGGTCGTTACGGCTTTTCCCAAAGCCAGGTGGCAGGCAGCTACACCGAAGCCCTTGCCATCCTTCAATCCCAGCCCGTTCATCTGGCGCTGTTAGACATCCAGCTGGCGGGCTACAAGACCGGCATCGACGTTGCCCAGTTCATTCGCGCCGAGATCGACATTCCTTTTATCTTCCTTACGGCTTTTGAAGACCTCGCAACCGTTACCGAAGCCCTGGAAACCAAGCCGAACGCCTACCTGCAAAAACCCTGGAACGATGTTTCGCTCTATGCTGCCCTGCAACTGGCCATCCAGGATTATAAAAAAACCAAGAACGCTTCCGGCGATGCAGAGGATCTGCTCTTAATCCGCGATGCGTTGTTCATCAAAGAGCGCCAGCAATACGTGCGCGTGCCGCTTACCGGCATTCGCTACATCCGCAGCGAAGGCAACTACATGGAGCTCCACACCGCCGACCGGAAATACCTCATCCGGGTGCCCCAGAAGGTGTTGCTCGCCCAGCTGCCGGAGTTTTTTGTCAAGACACACAAGTCTTACATCGTGAATTGCAACCATCTCTCTGCCATTGGCCCCGAAACCCTCACGGTAGGCGCTGCGCAGCTGCCCGTTTCCGGAAATTACCGCGCCGAGTTGCTCCGGAAGTTACCCCGTTTCTCCTAACGCCCTCCCCAGCGCCCTACTCAAACAAGCTGCCCTGATTCTGAACCGGCACCCGGAAGTCCGCGGTGTTGTAAGTCATCGGTTGGGTGTTCAATCCATACTTCCGGGTATAAAGACGGAACTGCTGGGCAATAATATCGGCCACCGGGCCGGTGCCGTGGTGCCGCGTGCCAAACGAATTCGCCGATACCTCGCCGTTATGCACCTCCCGGATGCCGTTCCAAATCTTCTCGGCGCGGTCAGGCAGCGTTGTCTGGAGCCATTCCTTAAAAAGCATCCCCACAGCCCCGTTCAGGCGCACCAGCGTGTAGCCCGCCCACGAAGCGCCCGCCTTCGCGGCAGCCTCCAATATCGCCGGCATGTGTGAATCGTTCAGCCCGGGGATCAAAGGCGCCGTCATGACGCCCGTAGGCACGCCCGCGGCACTCAAAGCTTCCAATACTTTCAACCGTTGCCGGTACGCGGCGGTCCGAGGTTCCAGAATCCGGCGCAAATCCTCGTCCAGCGAGGTGATAGAGGTGAATACCCGCACCAAGTTGCGCTTTGCCATCTCCTCTAAGAGGTCGAGGTCGCGGAGTACCAGGCTGTTTTTGGTGATGATGCCCACCGGGTTCCGGAATTCCAGGCAAATCTCCAACAATTGCCGCGTGATGCGCATCTGTCGCTCAATCGGTTGGTAGCAGTCCGTGTTTCCGCTCAGGGAGATGACCGCCGGCTTCCAGCTTTTCTGCGAGAGGAACTTCCGTAGCAGCATCGGCGCATCTTTCTTCACCACGATGCGACTCTCAAAGTCCAGGCCCGGACTAAAGCCCCAGTATTCGTGGGAGTTGCGCGCGTAGCAATTCACGCAGCCGTGCTCGCAGCCCTGAT
>JAEWBT010000071.1 GCA_023391015.1 Bacteroidota bacterium | reverse complement strand
GCACGGTGAGCGTGGGCCCCGGACTGCTGCTCAAAGAACTTCACAGTCAGGTGTATGCGAAAGGAAAACTAATCCCGGCCGGTTCCTGTGGTGGCGTAGGCATTGCCGGACTGACGCTCGGCGGCGGCTATGGCTTTTTCAGCCGGAAATATGGCCTCACCTGCGACAGCCTGGTGGGCACTACGCTGGTGAAAGCCGATGGGCAAGCCGTGGAAGCGGATGAAAAACTGCTTTGGGCTTTGCGCGGTGGCGGCAACGGCAATTTTGGCGTGGTGACGGCGCTGAAATTCAAGCCGCTCCCGATGCCCAAAACCTTCCGGACGGTTACCATTAAACACACCATTTCTGATAGCGCTGCTTTTGCGGGCATTCTGGAAAAATGGATGACGCTCGCGCCGCAGTTGCCGACCGAAGGCTTTGGCGCTTTTGTGCAAAACGGCAAAACCCTCACGCTGCTGTTTACCAACTACGGCAACAGCGATATCAGCGCTATCACCGATCGCATGGCCGAAGGCAGCCGTTCCAACAAGTCTTCTACCTCGGAAGGCAAGTCGTTTCCGGAAGCGCTGCAACGGTTTTATGGCCGCGCCGACCCGCTGTATTTTAAAAATGCTTCTTGCGGCTATTACCGGTCGTTTGGCGACATCGCCTCTGTAGCGCCCGCTATTTTTGATCAGATTCTGGCGCATCCGGGGATTATTTTTCAGGTGAATACGCTGGGTGGCGAGGTGGATACGCCGGCATTTGCAAACGCTTCCTGTTATCCGCACCGCAGCCTGCCGTTCCTCAGCGAATTGCAAGGATACTACGACGCACCAGCGGAGGAAGCACGCATTTTGGAAGGCTTTCGAAACATCCAAAAGATGGTTAGAAGTGCGGGTATCACGGCGCAATACCGCAATTACCCGGACGTGGAATTCACCGACTGGCAACACGCGTATTACGGCAGCAATTATGAAAAGCTCCGGGAATTAAAAGCGCAATACGATCCGCAAAACCGGTTCCGGTATCCGCAGAGTATTGAAGCGAAGAATTCTTCAAACACTTAAAATAAGCTTAGAAACTAGCTTACCTTTTTTACGCTGAAAATCTTTTTATGGAAGCATCTGAAACCACGCTTCAAACCAATCGCCTTTGGCTGCGCCCAATGACGCCCGCAATGATCACGGACCTTTTCCGAAGCCAAAGCGAGGCCGATTTCCGGAAATTATTTGCTACAAGCGAAAAGGACTACGAGAAATACCGGAATATGGTGGAGCAAGGCATGGAAACCGACCGGCTTTCGCTGCTGGTTTTTTTGCTGATTGAAAAAGAAAGCGGTCGTACGATTGGCCAATGCGGATACCACACCTGGAACCGCTTCCACGACCGCGCCGAAGTTTTTTACGGCCTGAGCGACGACGCCGACAAGCGCAAGGGCTATATGAAAGAAGCCCTGAAAGCGGTGTTGGAATATGGTTTTAGAGAAATGAACCTCAACCGGATAGAAGCTTTTGTAGCAGATTACAACGAACCCTCCGTTCGGCTATTGCGCCATTCCGGTTTCCGGAAAGAAGGTACCGCACGCGGCCATTATCTGGTGGACGGCGTGTATGAAGACTCAGATTTTTATGCCCTGCTGGCGACGGACGAAAGGTAAAAATTCTGGAAAAAGGGAGGCAATTTCCGGAAAGAGGAGTTGAAGTTATCGCGCTTTTCTCTCCTTCCTATTCATCCATTCCGAAACCGAGGGATGTGAAGTCCTCTGATAGGCTGCTGATTGACTTGAGCCGGCCTCCTAAACCCGAAGCAGCTGTTTCGGACAGCGACTCTTGTCATTCCCAAAGAGAATCTTTAGGATTTTAGAAGCCGTGAAGAACCGCTGCGAGGGTGACAAAAAGAAGAAAAACAGTAGTCTCTTATTTAGAAGACCGCTTCTTCTCAAGTCGTGGTTGTTACCCCTCACTCAGTTCCAGCCAGCGCATCTCTTTTTCGTCCAGCAAGTTGGTGATTTCGGCGATACGGTCACTGTGTTTTTGCAGTTCTTCATACGGCAACGTGCCGGTACTCAGCGCTTCGGTGAGTTGCAGTTTCTCGGCTTCTAATTGCGGCATTTCTTTCTCTAATTGCTCCAATTCCCGCTGCTCTTTATAGCTTAATTTCTTGGTGGCGGGCCTGGATTTTGGGGAAATTTCCCCAACCGGCTGGGCAGCTTTGGCTTCCTGGGCCCTGGCGTTTTGGGCTTTTTCTTTTTCGCGCAAATCAATGCGGTACTGGGTATAATTTCCCGGAAAATCGCGGATATTTCCGCCCCCTTCAAACACAAACAGGTGATCTACCAGCCGGTCCATAAAATAGCGGTCGTGGCTCACTACAATGAGGCAGCCCGGAAATTCGCTTAAGAAATCTTCCAGCACGGCGAGCGTCGGCAGGTCGAGGTCGTTGGTCGGCTCGTCGAGAATCAGAAAGTTGGGGTTGCGGAACAGAATGCTCAGCAGGTGCAGCCGCTTTTTCTCGCCGCCGGAAAGTTTGGAGAGATAAGTGTATTGCTGCTCCGGTGTAAACAGAAAACGTTCCAGAAACTGCGCCGCGCTGAGCGAAGAGCCGTCGGCCAGGGGAAAGTTTTCCGCAATGCCTTTTACAAACTCAATCATCCGCACGTCTTCTTTGTAGTGCAGGCCCGTCTGCGAAAAATTCCCAAAAACCACCGTGTCGCCGATGTTGATTTTTCCGGAATCCGCCTTCTCGATGCCTTGCAGGATGTTCAGAAATGTGCTTTTTCCGGCGCCGTTTTTGCCCACAATACCCAGCCGCTCGCCTTTATTGAAGGTGTAGTCAAAGCCTTTGAGAATGACCTTTTCGCCATAACTTTTATACACCTTTTTCAGTTCGGCTATCTTGCCGCCGAGGCGCGTCATCTTGGCTTCGAGCTGCACTTTTTCATCGGTGATGCGCTGCTTGGCCTGCTTTTCTACTTCATAAAAACGGTCTTCGCGGGCGCGGGCTTTGGTGGAGCGGGCTTTGGGCTGCTTGCGCATCCATTCCAGTTCTTTGCGGTAGGTGTTGCGTGCCTTGTCGATGCTCGCGGCGGTGCTTTCAATGCGGGCGGCTTTCTGCTCCAGGTAGCGCTCGTAATCGCCTTTGTAGGTGTAGAGCTTGCCTTCGTCAATCTCCCAGAGCCCCTCACAAACGGAATCCAGAAAATAACGGTCGTGGGTTACCATCAGGAGCGTAATCGCCTCAGAAGAAAGGTAATGTTCCAGCCATTCCACCATGCCGACGTCGAGGTGGTTGGTTGGTTCGTCCATCACCAAAAGCGTGTGTTTGGGCTCAAAACCAATATCAATCAACACACGGGCGAGGGCCACGCGTTTGCGCTGTCCGCCAGAAAGCGTGCCTACCGGCTGGTCTAAGTTGTGGATATTCAGTTTGCCCAGAATCTGCTTCACTTTCGCGTCGAAATCCCAGGCACCCAGCTCGTCCATTTTGGCCAGGGCGCGACTCATGGTTTCGGCGTCGGCGTTGCTGTCCACGGCCAGTTCGTAGTCGCGCAGGGCGATGGCAGCCGGGTGGGGATAATGGAAAATATTATCGGCCACCGAGCGGTCTTCGGCAAACTGCGGCTCCTGCTCAAACAGCACGACGGAAACATCTTTATTCACGCGCAGCGTACCGCTGTCGGGCACATCAAGGCCGCAGAGAATGCGCAAAAGCGTACTTTTTCCGGATCCGTTTTTGGCTACCAGCGCAATCTTGTCGCCGCCGGAAATATGAAAAGTAAGGTCGTGGAAAAGGGGTTTGATGCCAAAGGACTTGGAGATATTTTCGGCGCTCAGGTAGTGCATGGCGCGAAGGTACATTTCCGGAAAGCGGCGTTGGGTCGCCGGGCGTTCACCGTTCTGCTACGGATTGATCGTCAGGAAGATATACGCAATCATATTCACGAGCAGCACCACACCATAAACCGCATTGCTGCGCCCGCCGATTAGCGACAGCATCACCGTGAAAATGGAAATTACCAGCAGGATAATGGAAAGCGTGTCTAGCCCCAGCACAATCGGGAAGCCGTAGATAGAACTGGCAATCGACACCGCCGGAATCGTAAGACCGATGCTGGCCAGGGCCGAGCCGAGGGCCAGGTTCAGGCTGTTTTGAAGCCGGTTTTTGCGGGCAGAACTCACGGCGGCAATGCCTTCCGGCAACAGGATAATCGCGGCAATGATAATTCCCACCAGGCTTTTGGGCAGGCCATTGCTCACGATAAACCGCTCGATGGGCACTGAAAGCGACTTGGCCAGCAGCACGACGATAATCAGGCTGATCAGCAGAAAGACCAGGCTGATGATCATAGATAGATTAGAAACAAGGTGTTTTTTCTCATCCGGCGTTTCGGCGGCATCGGACACAAAATACTCGCGGTGCCGAACGGTTTGGGCCGCAATAAAGGCCGTATAAATTGCCAGGCAGGCAAAAGACTCAAACAAGAGCTGCGCTTTGGTGTAGAATGGCCCTGCCTGACTTTTGGTGTAGGTGGGCAAAATCATGGTGAACGCCACAATCGACACCAGCGACACCAAAGCGATTTTTACCGAGTGTGGCGAAAAGGTTTGGGTGTGGAACTTCCGGCCACCGATAAACAGGCTCAGCCCCACAATGCCATTCAGGATGAGCATCACGGCGGCATACACCGTGTCGCGGGCAAAGGAGGCATAGTTTTCCCCGCCGGAAAGCATCAGGGAAATGATAATCGCCACCTCAATAATGGTGATGGAAACCGCCAGAATGATCGTACCGTAAGGCTCCCCTACCCGATAGGCAATAATCTCGGAGTGATGCACCGCCGACATCACGCAAAAAATCAGCAACACGGCTGCAAGCCCCTGAAAGAAAATATTGTTGTCCAGCAAACCCGTCAGGTATAAAAGAGTTGCAAGTAGCGGAATGGTGGTGGTCCATTGGTACAGTTTTCTGATTTTTTGCATCGGCAAGGGGAAAAATTTTCAAAGAAACCCACGCGCCCCAGGGGCGAAAGCGGTGGTACGCCAAAAATAATTCCGGAATGGAAAGCAACGAAAGGCAGGAACTGTCTAAAAGGGCTCTAAATCAGCTTTCTTGGGGTAAAAGCAGGTGATTTCCGGAAAATTTATCAGAAAGATTCCGGAAAAATTGCCGGTTGTTCTGACGCTGAGCAAAGCGCACCTGCTTTCAGGAAGGCGGTAGGCTTAATAGGCGATAACCGGAATTATTGGATGTATTACGGCATAATAGTTATATCTGGTCCCCTGCACCTTTTAAACTGCATTTCTATGAATCCACAAATCAACACCGGGCAGACCCCACCTGCCGATGCTAAAGCTTTAAGCCGTCGCCGGTTTCTGGGGTATGCCAGCGCTTTTTCAGGCGTTTCGCTGCTTACCGCCTGTTCCCGCGATAACGACATTTTCTATGACGGCGGCGTTTCGCTGGGCAGTGGCGATACTGGCATCCTGAATTACGCTTATGCGCTGGAGCAATTGGAAGCTGCTTTTTATACGCAGGTCGTAGCGGCTGGCATGAGCTGGGCAACGGCTTTGGAAAAGCAACTTTTTGCCGACATCCGCGACCATGAAATTGCGCACCGTGAGTTTTTCCGCGCGGCGCTGGGCAACAATAAGATTCAGGACCTGACACCGAACTTTTCCACCATCAACTTTGCTGATCGCACTTCCGTTCTCGAAACGGCCCGCTCGTTTGAAGACCTCGGTGTGCAGGCCTATAACGGTGCCGGTCAGCTGCTAACGTCCGCCGATTATCTGGCATTGGCCGGAAAAATTGTGAGCGTAGAAGCGCGCCACGCCGCCTACATCCGCGAGCTGATCAAGCCGGCTTCTTTTGCGGACACTTCCATCCTGGAGACAGCCAACCGGATTGACCGCCACAAGATGCCCGGCGAAGTGCTTTCCATTGCCGGAAAATACATTAACGAGCGCCTCGACGCGAGCAAACTTCCCACCCAATAAACCTCTCCATACTCATGAATCTTCAACGAATTTTTACGGATATCGCCGACGCCGACCCGGAGTTCTATGAGCGCGTCTCGCCGCGCCGCGCTTCCATTCGCACCTTTTTGCGGGGCGCTTCGCTGACTGCCCTGCCCATCGCGCTGGGCGGACTGTTTAAGAAAGCTTATGGACAAGGATCCCCCAACACTGCGCTGATTCTGGAGACGCTCAACTTTGCCCTGACGGCTGAGTACCTGGAAAGCACGTACTACACGATGGGCATGAACAACGCGGCTCTGGTGGCAGAATTTAGCGCCCAGGGCATTCGGGATGGCGTGGACCTGCTGCGCCAAAACGAAGTAGCGCACCGCGATTTTTTGATCGCAACCATTAAAAAACTAAATGGTACACCCATTCCGGAGCCCACTTTCGATTATACCGGTGGCAAGGGCCGAGGAAACGGTCCTTTCCCGGACGTAATGACCAATGCTGCTACCTTTATTGCCGTTGCGCAGGCATTTGAGGAAACCGGCGTTCGGGCCTATAAAGGGCAGGCGGCCAACCTGATGAGCGACAACGCCATCCTGACCGCCGCGCTCGACATTCACTCGGTGGAAGGCCGCCATGCTTCTTACCTGCGGATGATCCGGAAAATGAAGTTTGGTGTGGACATCAAACCGTGGATTACCGGAATGGAAAGCGGCATTCCGCAGCCCGCCGCAAAACCCACCTATGCGGGTGAAGAAAACACAATGCAGGCTGCCGTCAACATCACCGGCCTGCCCAACAAAGCAACCAATGCCAACATTACAACAGACGCCGCTACAGAAGCTTTCGACGAGCCGTTGAAAAAAGAAGAGGTAGAAGCGATCCTGGCGAATTTTATTGTGGCTTAAACGCCCAAAGCTTTAAAATTTGCAGCACAAGCGTTCCGGAAACCGGAGCGCTTTTTTTGTTGAATGCAGGCTGCTTACCGCATTGTGCCTTCTCAATCCAATCCATACCATACCGGCCTACCTTTGCCCCATGCAAAAGTTGCGTCCTGTTGAAGGAACTCACTACCCGTTTCTGACCCGACTGGCCCGAACCCTGTCCTTGTTTGTTTCGTATCTGTTTCACCCGGTTTTTATGCCGGTGGTGCTGATGCTGTTGCTGTATAAACTGGCTCCGGTACATTTTGCCGGGATGCCGCAGGGCAATGCTTTTCAGAAAGGGTCTTTTTTCAATTTATTGGTGATTGTCGGGGTGTGCACGGTGCTGTTTCCCCTTATCACCATCCTGTTGATGAAAGCATTGGGCTTTGTCAAGGATATTGAAATGCATGATACCAAGGACCGGATTATGCCGCTCATGGGCATCATGATCTTTTATTTCTGGGCGTATCATGTGCTGGCAAACTTGCCCGGAACACCGCTTATATTGAAAGTGTTGTTGCTGGGTTCTTTTTGGAATATTATTGTTGTTTTTATTATAAATATCTTTTTTAAAATTTCCATGCATGCCGTTGCAGCCGGTGGGACGGTTGGTTTGGTCGCTGCTTTGCTGTTGATGAACCCCATCAATATGCTTCCCGTATTTTACTTATTTCTTTTTCTGGCAGCCATCATCGGCACTTCGCGCCTGATCCTGGGCGCACACAGTGGTAAAGAAGTCTGGTTGGGATATGCCGTTGGTGCGGTCACGATGTTCAGCGCCTATCTGTACATATAGATTGTTTTAAATGAAAAGCGAATTGAATTTGGAGAAATTCAATGCGCTTTTGAGTTTGAGAAGCGTTGCTTGGTTTTTGATTTTGGGCCTTTGTTAGGTAAGGCAGTTACCATTCCATACCCGGATAAGCACGCTGCATAAATTGCAAATCTGAAAGAATGTATCCTAAGTGTTCACTGTGGCGGCCTTCTTTTCCACCTTGCTGCGTCCAGTTATTATCAGGCATTTGCAAGGTTGCTTCCTGTAGAATATCAATAACTTCCGATGTCCATTTGTCTTTTAATAACGACAAGTCAGGGGCTATTCCGGAAGCGGCTGCAAAATCATCGGCAGCCGAAGGCAAGAATAACTCACCGGTATAAGGCCACAGTTTATCAACGGCTTCCTGCGCACGTCGTTGACTTTCGGCAGTGCCATCGCCCAGGCGGATCATCCATTCCGAAGACCAGCGTTTGTGATAGGTAACTTCTTTCAAGGATTTTTCGGCAACAGCAGCAAGGCGCTCATCCGGACTTTTTGCCAGCTCGGTGTACAGCAAAAACTGAAACACATCAAAGAAAAAAGACCGGGTTACGGTCTGTGCCCAGTCGCCATTTGGTTGCTCCACAAGCAATAAATTCCGGAAATCCCAGGCATCCCGCAGGCTCGCCAGGTCGTCTTCGGCCACTGCCCCGGCTACCTGTTGAATTAAAGGCGAAGCAAATACGGCTTTCTTTTCGGCTTCCGGAAGGTCGTTAAACACATCGCTGGCATATTGATACAAGCTGCGCGCCTGCCCAATATCATCAAGCGCCGTGTTGGTGAGGGCAATATCCTGCTCCAGGATTGGGGCATGACCACACCATTCGCCCAGACGTTGCCCCAGAATCAGAGCATTGTCGGCCAGCTGTAAAATATAATATAAGTGACGCATTTTGGTAGAAGATGGTTGCACCGGCTTGTAAGTAAACACCGCTGCTTGAAACGCTCTTGTTTATTAAAATAAAAAAGCATTCGGGAAAAAGCACTTCAGCTGCCCGATTCTATTTTATCGTGTCCTACATATGCCCGATTTCATCCGGAATGGTATAGAACGTGGGATGCCGATAAATCTTGTCGGTTGCCGGGTCGTAGAGCGGGCCGGCTTCCGTGGGATCGGAGGCATGGATGTTTTTGCTTTCCACCACCCAGATGCTGACGCCTTCCATCCGCCGGGTATAAACATCGCGGGCATTCTCAATCGCCATCCGGGCATCAGCAGCATGAAGCGAGCCGGCGTGCTTGTGGTCGAGGCCGGCTTTGCTGCGGATAAAAACTTCCCAAAGGGGCCATTCGTTAGCCGTGGGTTGTGCTTGCGGCTGGGCATTGCCGGCAGCTTCGCGGTCGCCGTAGTCGCCGTAGCGTTGCAGTCGGTTGGTCATAGCAATACAGGTGTTTTTAAAGGTGGAAAAAAGGGCTTTTTCCCCCAATCTGGAACGCACGGTTCCATGCGCTAAAGGTAAAACATTTTTGAAACCCCTGAAATCAGGCGGGTATCAGTCGGGCATGAACTTTAATTCTTCCAGACCAGGAGATGCTAAAATATTTGACTGTATTAATGTTTTAAATCAATTTCCGGAATTTGAGCATTCAACAAAAGAATACAACGCCGTTTCCCTGGAAGCGCAACATTCTGGCCTTGTTCGGACTGACGGTGGTGCTGTATTCCGGTTATCAGCTCAGCAACCGTTTCCACCTCACCGAGCCGCACTACCTGCCCCTGACCGCGCTGGACTACGCCATTCCGTTTGCCCTGTGGACCGTCTGGCCGTATTTCGCCCTGGTGCTGCTGGCTTTTTTGCCGGTGGGCATTGGCGACACGCCTTTATTCTGGCGCACACTGATCGCTTTTTCGGTGGCCCTTACGCTCAATATCACCGTCTGGGTTTTGTTTCCTACCGTTTACGACCGTCCGCCGATGCCCGAGGGAAGCGACCTGACCACCTTTGCGTACCGCTGGCTGTGCAGCATCGACACGCCGGCCAACTGCCTCCCGAGTGGGCATATCACCTCGCCGGCCATTGGCTGCTGGGCCATTGCAAAAGTTTATCCCCGCTACCGCTACCTGATCTGGGCCGTCTTTGCCTTGCTCAGTGTCACCATTCTGACCACCAAGCAGCATTATATTTATGACCTGCCCGCCGGACTGCTGACTGCGTGGATCGGCATCCGGGCGAGCGGCCCGCTTTACGCCCGGTTCCGGAAAAAGGAAAAAGCGTAACTTTCTTTTGGTTTAAATGCCTCCGTGATGATTGCTTCCCAACGCCCGGGTCCGTGGCTGCGCTTTTGGCAATATGCCTTCTACCCCTTGTTTATTGCGAGCACCTTTGGCGTGTGCATTTTCCTGCTTCACCGCCTGCCGGAAATCTACTGGTTTCTCATCCCCCTGGGCGTAACGACGGTTGTATTACCCCTGGTGATGCTGTCGGAGAAGCTCTTGCCTTACCGGGCCTCGTGGCAGGGAACGGGTGAAGACAGCTGGGCCGATGTGATCCGGACCTTTGTGATTTTTCCCCTCGCCTCGCTGCTGGTGTTGCTGCTGCTGGGCATGGTGAAGCGGCATACCGGTTTTTTCGGCGAAGCGGGTGGATTTTCCGGAAATACCGCCTTCCGGATCGGGGAAAACGTTCTTTATTTTCTCGCCTCCGACTTGTGTTACTACTGGGTGCACCGGGCATTTCACAACGTGCAGGTGTTATGGCCTTTCCATGCCATTCACCACGGCGCGAAGCGGGTGTATGCCATGAATTCCGGAAAATTTCATTTTGTAGAAGCTTTTGTGAGCGGCCTGGCGTATTTCGCGCCGATGCTGCTGTTGGGCGCTTCCGAATATGCGATTGTGCTCGTCGTGACCGTTTCGCTGGTGACTGGTTTTCTGGAACACGCCAACATCGACTTTAAAGCGGGCGTGCTGAACTATGTTTTCAACACTGCCGAGCTGCACCGCTGGCACCACTCCATCGAGCGGCGGGAATCCAACAGCAATTTCGGGAAGGTTTTGAGCGAGTGGGACCTGGTGTTCGGCACGTTTTATTTTCCCAAAGACAAAGAAGTGGGTGAAGTGGGGGTCAGGAACAGCGCCGTGCCGACGTCGTTTGTAAAGCAGTTGTCATATCCGTTTCGGAAAGGGGGTGGGTGAGAGGCTTTATATTTTACCGCTGAGAATCTAGAAATGTAGCAGGAACGCTACCGGATTTTTAGATAATACAAACAGTATCCATAACCCAATACAAAAAAATGCTTACACCACTTTCTGTAAAAGAAGCCCGTATGCGGTTGGTCGCCTTGCTTTCCGGAAAACAACGGAGGAGTGCGCTCTTTGAATAGAGTTGGTAAAAAGCAGATTGTCTGGTATTTTTCCGAAAAAACGCTTGTTTTGAAAAACACTCTTCTTCTCTGTGCAATAGCCCTTGTCTTGCCGTTGAGCAGTTGTGCGCCGGTAAAAGCTGCCAGGCCGCTCACAAAGGCTTCGTCACCTGGTTCCGGTTACCAGGCGTCGCCGGAAACTTTGGACCCATCAAAGCTCGTCGACCTCGTAAACGCCTATCGTGCTAAAGGCTGCAACTGCGGTGGTGTAGCGATGCCGCCGGTGGGCGCGGTCCGGTGGAGCGATGTGCTCGCAAGCGCGGCGCAGGTTCACAGCAACGATATGGCGAAAAAAGATTTCTTTAGCCACCGGGGAAGCGCTGGCACGACCGCCGGCGACCGCATTCAAAAGCAAGGCTATTCCTACAAGACCTACGGCGAAAACATCGGCAAAGGTTACCCGGATGAGAAGGCGGTGGTGGAAGGATGGATTAAAAGTCCCGGCCACTGCAAAAACATTATGAACGGCGCTTTTAAAGAGATGGGCGTGGCCGTGAATGGGGCGTACTGGACACAGGTTTTGGCAACGCAGCGGTAATTATTTCCGGAAAGCCAATAGTGCCTATGCTTTACCGGATAAGCTGTAGCCTGCTTCCTTAGACGTCTAAAATACGAACCGAAGTCTCAGCAGACAATTTAATTGCGCGGCCTGGAAATAAATACGTTAAGGCTGCGGACATTAAAGCATGTGTCATCGCCCCGTAGGTTATTGAGGATTTGCTGCCAGGCGCTCAATCGAGTAGCGCGTTCCATCTGCCGAAAGGCAAGGAAGTAGGCGAGAAGAATAGTACCGTGTCGGAATCGTTTGTAAAGCAGTTGTCGCATCCGTTTCGGCGGAAAGGGAAGATAGAAGTGTTTAACAAGTAGTAAGGTATCTAGATAAGACCTACTTTTGGAAGCAATAAATGTTTTGATCTATACAATAGTAACACAATGCTCAAGGATGTAGAATGGTCTAAAAACAGAGATTACAAATCGGGAGGTGAAAATGAGCCTATTGAGTTTTACTTAAGTGCGCTTAAGGAAAGCGTCTCGCTGGACTTAATGCTTGGGTATTTCAGTTCGGCTGCTATCAGTGTACTGTCGCTTGGGTTCGCAAAATTTCTAAGTGCTGGCGGGCGGATGCGGATGGTTATAAATGACGTGCTTTCTGAACAAGATAGAGAGGTAATGTCGAGGGTAGAGGAAGGATACCTGTATCAAATTCCTTTTGATCTCACTAATCTTGCCGAACTCAAAGCAAGGCTTGATGATTATGACCGGCATTTCTTTCAGTGCTTGGGTTATTTAATTCAGAACAACCGGATTGAGATCAAGATTATTCGGCCTTCCGGAAAAATGGGAATCTCACACTATAAGTGCGGTGTATTTACAGATGGGATTGACAACGTGGGATTCTCGGGGTCCTGCAATTTTACGCCTTATGGTTTACTTCAAAATTTGGAGCGCCTAGATGTGTTTTTGTCCTGGGAAAATGGCAGGTCCAATAAATGGATTACGAGTCAAACGGATGATTTCAACGAAATTTTCAGTGGTAACGCTAAGCATGTGGAGTACTTAAATGTGCAGCAGGTTAAAACGGCTGTTGCCACTCATTTTGGGAATACTGACATTGACGAGTTGCTTGTTCAGGAGCAACAGTTAATTGAAGCGAAAGCTGCGCTGACTGAAAATAAGCGGGTCAAAAAAGTTGTTGAAAAAGCTAGAAAGGAAATCCAAACTATCATTGACGAGCCCAAATTTCCGTATCCGGAAGGACCCCGTCCTTACCAAATTGAAGCATACACTGCCTGGAAGGAAAATGGTAAAAAAGGCGTTTTTGCAATGGCGACGGGCACTGGTAAAACCCTGACCTCACTAAACTGCCTGCTGAATGAGTATAAGGATGCTGGCGTTTACAGAGGTATAATTCTCGTCCCTACTATTGCTTTACTGGAACAATGGAAGCATGAGTGTAAGAAGTTCAACTTCCAGAATGTGATAACCATCAGTTCCAAAGCGGATTGGAATCAAGAGCTCGCCTTTTTCAATACAGCAGCAACGCTTTTTAAGGCATCATACATTGTTATCGTAACCTATGCCTCTTTCGTAAAGCCCAAATTTCAAAGCCATTTCACCCACCTGCCTCCTGATACCCTTTTGATAGCTGATGAAGTACATAACATGGGTTCGCCGGGCGTATCAAAGTTGCTGGATAAAATACCCCTTCAAAAGCGAATTGGACTTTCTGCTACTCCCAACAGGCAATATGATACTGTTGGGAATGCCGTACTTGAGGCGTTTTTCAATGATCGTCCGCCCTTTGTGTACAGTTACAGCATGAAGCGAGCGTTAGATAGCGAGTGGCTGTGCAAATACACCTACTACCCACACGTTGTTCATTTGACAGAAGAGGAGCTCAGGGAGTACATTGTGCTTTCCAAAAAACTTCTAAAGTATTTTGATGCCGCTACCAAAAAATACAAGGACTGCAAAGAGGTGGAGTTTCTCCTGTTGGAAAGAAAGCGCATCATTCACAAAGCCTACAATAAGAAGGCTGCTTTCGGAAAGATACTCCGACAAGAATTTGAGAAAAGGCAAAACCTGAAATACACCTTGATCTACGTTCCGGAAGGTTTAGAAGCAAACTATGATGAAGTAGATGTAGATTTGGACACTGATGAAGAAATAAGCCTCATTAACGAATACACTAAAGCCGTCAGTCAGACAGATCCCAGTATTATGGTGCGACAATACACAGCGAAAACACAAAATAGAGAGACGGTTATTAGAGACTTCGACAAGGGAAATGTTCATGTCCTTACCTCTATGAAATGCCTGGATGAAGGAGTGGATGTGCCCCGGTCGGAACTGGCAATTTTCTGTGCAAGTACAGGTAATCCAAGGCAGTTTATTCAAAGGCGGGGACGGGTGCTTCGCTTGCACAAAGACAAAGTACACGCCATTATTCATGATTTGGTAGTCGTACCAATCATTAAGGACTATGAGGCTACTTATGAGATGGAGCGTAACCTTGTGAGGAAGGAGATTGAAAGGGTAGTTGATTTTTCCGAGCTGGCCTTAAATCCGATGGACACTTTTAATTCCCTTCGTCCTGTATTGGAATACTACGATCTCAATTTAACTGATTTTTCCAGCCAATCTGAAAATATATAAACATGGCTCGTAAAGACCGCATTCTTTCTAGCTTTCTCACTCATCCACTCATTGCCGATAAATATGGTCTCAGCAGCCCGCTTCCATCAACTGTGCGGGAAGCCAAAGAATCAAACGAGCCTATAGTCGCTGCAATTGCTAGAATAGTGGACGCAACAGAACCGCCAGCAAACGCAGCTGATGCAGCATTATTTAAACTCATTACTCAATACCTAAATACTTGTGTTTTATGACTATTCAAGAAGTTGTCATAGAGAATTTCCTTTGTTACTACGACGTAAAACCATTCAACTTTTCTGATGGTTTAAATATTATTTTGGGTGAGAACGGCGAAGGAAAAACAAAATTCTTCGAAGCTCTTGAATGGCTATTTAAGGGAGATACGCCGAACCTACATTTATTGGTTTCTGCAAAGAAGCTTGCAGAAAAGGTAGTTGGTGAAACTTTTCGTGTTCGCGTTCAGTTGTCCGCGATGCAGAATGGAGAATTGAAAATAATTACAAGGCAATTTGCAGTTACCAAAACCAAAGAAGGCTGCGAATGTTCTAGACCAACACTTGAAGGTATTGAGGAAAACGCCGCTGGAGAACGACATCTTGTAGATGGCGGACGGTTGCTGGAACAGGTTTTTCCACCTACTATTCGGAGGTACTCCCTATTCAAAGGTGAGTCCGCTTTGGACATTTTTGATAATCCAGAAGCCCTAATCACACTAATTAATAACTTTTCAGAGGCTAAATACTATGACAAGTATGCGGACAAGGGTGGGTACTTAAAAGCAGAAGCTGAAAAGGCTGTTGAGGCCGCTACAAAAAGTGCTACCCGTAATAAGACTCAATACGACAAACTTGAAAAGTCCATTAGATACCTGCAACAAGAAAAGGGTAGGGTCGAAGTGTTGTTGGATGCAACACTAGATGAGATAGAAAAAACAGAAGTCAATTTAGAAGAAGCAAGTCGCTACGTAAGTAATGCGGCTGATTTAGATAAGATTAATAAGCGAATCACGGGGTATGAAAGCAAGATTGCCAACGCGAATAGCAGAATCCAAGAAGATTTTACCACTCTGCTTTTTGATGACCGTTGGTTGCTTATCCATTTTGAAGAAATTCATCGTCAATTTGCCGAAAAAGTAAATGCAGTTAGCATAGAGCGAAGAAAGCTTCAAAGCCAACATGATACTGACATGGGCATCAAGATCGGCGAGCAACAAGCACGGGCTAAGCTGTTTAACGACGCGATTCCACTGCCAATAACAGTTCCATCAAAGGCACAGATGGAAGAAATGATAGATGATGAATTGTGCAAGGTCTGTAACCGACCAGCCATAAAAGATTCGGAGCCTTATAAGTTCATGCTTGCACGGTTGCAGGAGTACGTCAACAGTCAATCGCCGGTTACGGAGTTAGAAGACAATGATGCCCCACTATTTCAACACGACTATACTGCGAAGTTGGTTAGGATGGCTGCTAACCATGAAGACAGTCTAAGTACTATACGCGGTATTCAATCCGAAATCAAAGATGTTTTCGAGTTTAATGAAACCCAAAGGCAGGAAGTTACAAAATACATGTCCGCAAAAGAGGAAGCAGAGCAGGACCGTGAACGAATAATAGGAAACTCGGCTATTGGAGAAGCAGATTTGGCGAATGTGCTGAAATACTATAATAACTGGCAGCGTAATTTAACAAGCTTAAAAGACGAAGCAAACAAGCAAAGAACGCAACTAGAAGGTATTGAGCAAGAATTAAAAAACAGCAAGTTAGAGAAGGATAAAATTGATGTTGAGAGTGGTGACGCTTTCCTCATCAAGACGCGTAGTTTGCTTAGAGATATTTGTACCATATTCAAGGACACGCGAGAGGCCAAATTTGATGAGTTCGTTGCCTTACTTCAACAGAAATCAAATGAGTTCTTTGAGCACATCAATGGTGGTGCATTTACAGGCGAGATCATTTTTACCAGAAAAATTGTAGGCAGCAAACCTGCTGTTACTATAGAGCTGCAAGAGAATGGCCGTGTACTCCACAAGCCTAATCAATCATTACTTACCTCGATGCACATCTCTATTCTATTTGCCATTTCTGAGTTAGCCCGTGAGAGGCATGAGGAAGGGTTCCCAATGATTTTTGACGCTCCTACATCTTCGTTTGGGGAAACGAAAACGGGAGCCTTCTTGAACATTATTAGCAGCAGTGAAAACCAAATTATTCTTTTGCTGAAAGACTTCTTAGTTCATGACGGTGCAAATAACCTCCGAATTAAAGATGAGTTCAAGACCATTAAGGTAAAGAAGGCAATGTGGGTAAAATTGGAACGCCCGTTTGACCCCAAAAACCTGCAAACAATAAATTCACAAGTTATCAATCTTTAGTGTATGCAAGACCTATTTAGCAAATGGCGAACACGTGAAGTGCGTTACAGTGAAGAATTCAAGCCAATGTTTGATGAACTGTCTCAGAAAGGAGGAGGCTCTACTTTGAAGCAAACGCGCTTTGGAAAGCATTTCGGCAACAACTACGAGTTCTATATTTATGCTTTCTTTCTGGGCTTATACAGTGATGAGTTTAGCCCTATCGCCGAAGGCACTAAAAAGGAGCGTTTCGGTCAACCTATTCAGTTTTGGGGCAACAAAGCGAATGTTGTTGGCCGCAAGGATTTTAGCTCTATTCAAGAATACATTTACGCAGCTAGCATTGCCAAATCCGACATTGACTTTATCGCTCTTGATAAAGGAGAGATAACTGAGGAAGAGGTAGTAAAGAAACTTATTCAAACCATAGAAGCGTATGCTAACGGTGGTTTTACACTAATTAAAGAGAAGCTAGAGGATAATCCTAATTACTTCCTACAACCGACCTCATTTCTGAATATGGTATTGTGGGTTAATAAAGGGAAGCCTATTTCTGGATAGAAAAGCTGCGGAGGTAATCTATTCCATCTTGAAGAATATCGAAAACAATGCTTGATGAGTGATGTGCTATCTGGAAATAACGCTTGAATTGTTTGTCTTTTGTAGAACGCTCATCGACTAAAATAATAGTCTTTCCAAATGCATTAGCTAAACCAATCTCTAAGGCTAACCCATAGCCCGAGGGATTTGTTTCTTCCATGTATCCGAAGAGTATATCACATTGCCGTACTTGATGGATGTCCCATGCTGTATATGCAACAGCCGACTCTAAACCGTGTTCCCTTGGGTTGAGAAAATAAAAGTTATCTCGTAGCTCTATAATCAACTTGTGCTGCCAATTGCTACTGAAGCCACCAGACAAGAATACCTTTGGTCTCACGGAGTGGATTTTAGTTCTTTAGCTGTATAAACTGAAAATGGTACACTGATGGAGATAGAGTAAAATCTATTCCTTGCTTGGCGTACGAAGATGTAAGAAAGAAGAAGACAAAAGTAGAGAAGTAGATGTGGTCTGTCCACGACAAATACTCGTGGTTGGAGTCGGCTGATAAAACTACTTAATATCGCCAAAAGTCCAACAAGGGCAGATATGTTTCCAATTTGGTTTGAGAGATCCGATCTAAATGTAAACGTGTAAACCTTTTGATCTGTTTCTGGCGCGAAGCTCATTATTAAGCTACGAACATCCCTCACTGATGCATTGTTCAAATCCTGATTTACACCTTTTGCGATTAAAGCTTTTTCAAGTAATTCTTTGGACGTTTTGAAAGCAGGTTTTAATGACACTTCTTTCTCCTTTTTTCTCGTGTAAGACCATCTTCCTAATAAGTTTTCTTTAAGCTGCCCCAATCCATATGTCACATGCCCTAAGAGATAAGAAGAGATGATAAACAGAGGCCACATCATCTCTGTATTTGCAAATATCTTGGGATGAATTAAATAGGCCTCACCTAGACTAAATGCTAAAAGGATAATGAGATATGCACCTGGTAAAAAATACCCGATAATATCCCAAATAAATTCCTTCAAAGAGTCGAGAGCGTTTTTTATCGTCTCCATATCGCGTTAGATGAAACAACTTGCACACCCATTCTCCTCTGTATCATCCAAAATATCTAAAAGGAAGGATGACTTAGGGCCAACTGTTCGCTCTTGGCGCTTAATGTAATCACTTTTGATTTGCTCGACTCTTTCAGGTCGAATAAGTTCTTCAAGGCTTTCCTCCTGGTTCCAAGTATAGCCTTCTTTTTCATATTCCATCGCCATTTTAAACAGCGTGGGGTGTTGTTCGTAAAGCCATACCCACTCTATCTTTTGTTGGTAGAAGCAAAAGAAACAACCTGAACGGCTACGGGAATAAGCCCCTTCCTTGGTACCAACTTGGTAGCCGACCTTTTTATAGTAAGCTGGTACACCGACTCCGCTTTCTTCTAAAATCCGGAAGACATCGTCCCGCACAATCACTTCTTCATTATCTAGCAATGGGAAAGATGCTTCCTTGGATAGTGGATAGTTAGTCCCTTTGAGAAACTCAAAAACTAAGTAATTCAACTCGCGGACGCCTTCGTCCATAAGTTGAGCTAACTTGCTCGCTTGCATATATCCAGGATTGACGGATTTGCGCAGGACTTCTACAAAACGATTACGCCTGCTGCCGAGATCTACCGACTCTGTTAAGGCGATTACTTTTTCGACATTGACATTACTTAAAAATTTGTCTATTACATCTTCACTCCAGATGTTCTTCCGGAAAGGAAAGATAGACTGGATGTTACCCCTTCGAGATATGTAACCTTCCCTTTCTTCATCACCTCTGATACCAACGTATGAAACTACGGGATCAGTACCTACATACTTTTCAAATGGCTCTAGCTTCAACTTTTTAGTGCACCAACGGGCCTGTGTAGATGGTAGAAAGCCCCCGTACATTTTAAGAAAATGGTCGAATGGATTTAATCCACTTCCATCAGCAGCTTTCAGTACTGTGATTTTCTTTTCAAGATAGACCTGAAGATTATCAATCAGCTTGTAGGTTTCATCAAGCTCTTTACCAGTATCTGATGAATAGTACTCTACTTCAAGTTGGGGGTAGTTATTCTTAAGGTAGATAGCAAGAGCAGCACTGTCTTTACCACCGCTAATTCCCAATACGTGCCGAATCGGTTTATTCATTCTTAATTAGCTCTTGGAGCAGCTTTGTAAGGGCTGCAATGTTTACAATACGGTCACCGGAAAGATGATGTCTCAATACTTCTTTTGCTCGTTCTATCTCTTCGTTTTTGCTTTTAGGCAAGCGTACAAAATTCTGCTTAACACCTTCGACAAACGAATCAAATTGAACTCCAAGTACTACTTCTTGCTCTTCATCTATATCGGCTGTAGAAAGCTTTGTCAGACTATCAAGCTCGAAGGTAATGTTCTGGAACTTGTTATAGAGGAGGAGTTCATCTTCATCCCGGAAGTTTTCTAAGGCTTTTCCTACAACTGCCTGAGCTATGGAATTGAGCCATGCCTGCCGGTCATCAAGGCCCGAATCAACCCTTTGCATGAACGTCTTTTGATGTGGAAGCAACAAGTGACGTTTAATAGATTTAAATCGTTGCTTGAGTTGATTTTTATACTCGTCGAACCCGGCTCCACGACCCAGCAATTCGTTTTGTAAAAACTCTTCAAATCTGTCGTACAGGCGGTCACAACTTGTCCTAACCTCGCGGATCGCTTCCTGAAGTGTCCGCGTAAAATCTTCTAGAGCTGCTCTACTACTTTTCAACTCAGAAAGTGAAGTACCCAAAGCAGTAGGGAAGTCTTCAAAAAACGCTTTTTCCGGATCGCGTGCAACAGCGATAGCTGTCTTCACGGCAAGGGCTGACTTGGAGAGGCGCTGTGTTTGCTTTGAGTACTCAGGGAGTCCACGATAAAAAGTTAAGAAGGGTTTGATCGTCTCAATAAAAGACTGCGATGAAAACGTTTCCCGAACTTCTTGATTCAGAAAGACTCTGTAGCTATTGAAGATATCCAACTTAACACCCTCAATATCAAACGCCTTAATTGAATAATCGGTCGGTGACTTGCTGATTAGCTCTAGCGTCTCGCCATTGAGTTCTGGAATAAACCCTTCAGTACTAAAAAGCGCAAAATCGGTACGACGAAGAAACAAAAAAGTAGGAACCCAAAAGTCAATCAGACCTTGCTTGAGACGGAAAGGACGCTGTCTGAGAACTTTGATAAGTTCACCAAGATTGCGCTTTCCGTCCTTGCACTGATCTAAAAAAGAATTACAGGCATTCCACAGCGGCAGAAAAGAAGAGTCGTGCGAGACACTTATTTCAGAAGAGCTATTGGCATAAGTAGAAAGGCCATTTTCTTTTAACAGGGTAAGATAAATAGTTTTTTCCGGCGGAAAACGTTCATCGCTGAAACCTAAATCGGGTTTATGCCAATTCGTTGTTAGTGCTGTAAAGAAGCTTCGTTTAGCCGCATAAACAGATCCCGACAGTTTGGGCCGGTTTACAAGCTCGTTTTTGAAAGTCGGCGTTCCGGAGTAGACCTGCCAGCATACTTGAGATAATTGCTTATTGAACGTGCGTTTGGATTCAATATTTAAATCCTTACCGTGGTGAATCCATGCGGCTTCCCCCATTTCGTAGAGCTTATACACGATATAGTGGGTCAATAAGCTTTGTTGGGATGCCAGAATACTTTCAAGTTCTTTCTTGGCTATTTTATCGTCTTTGTTTTCATCAATAACCTTTTGAGTTTTCTCTATTTCGTAAAGCAATGTTTTAATGCCTGCTGCATTTCGATAGTGTCCATAAATAACAGCATCTTCCACTTCGCTAGAGAAAGCCTGTAAATCCTCCATGCTTAGGTTGTCGCCAAACACCAAATTGATATAGCCATCAACATCATCTCTAAAGTCTGGAATTATTGGAGTTTCGGAGAAGATATAAGCGAAAGACCGTGGTGTACCTGTTTCAAAAGAGTAAGCTTTGGTTAATACGGGGGAAAAGTCGAAATGCTTTTTGAGCAAAGTCGAGATGTCGGTAATCTCAGATACCTTATCCGCTGCCTCAATCAGTGCTGTTTGAATATCCAAGTCAGTCCCCTCATAAAGCACAAAGCGCTTGTTATGTGGCCGGTACCGAATGATTTTCTTTTCCTCTAAAGACTGAATAAGCTTGGGGCCATCCTGGATTCCAACGCAAGTGCTGATATAGCCCTCTAAAAACTTGCGGTCAAGAGTTGAGCCGCTTGCCGCAAAAATGTTGAGCAGACCGATAACTTTCACCAACTTTTGGTAATCATTGATGCGCTCGTCAAACGCTCTTGAAACTGTTTCTAAGGCCGCCCGGATGGAAGACCAAGCCGCGAAATCAGGGTTGTACTTAGAGTTTAGAAAGGAATAGAAGTTGAAGTTCAGGTACTCAAAGACGGAACCAACGTTGTAGAAAGGGTCTTCGGATTTCCGGAATTTGGAAATACTAGTATGGTCGGTGGATTCAAGAAAAGAAAACAACGACCGCTCGTTCTGGCCATAACGCTGAAGCGAAGTTGTCAGAACGTTGGCCGCGATAATGTCAAGCGGGTAAATCCGACTGTATATTTCCTGAGCGTACTTCTCTGTGAAATTGAACGATTTGCTGCTCTTAAAAAGCTCGAACGATTTATCGAGAAGTGACTTGGATTGCTTTGCTGGAGTCGCTGCCTCAATATGTTCGGTAGCTAAAAAAAGTAACTGTTCTACAGGCTCATTGAAAGTGATTTCCCGAAACCTGCCTTTTACTTTCGTCCACTCCTGCCGTTGAGCTGCCGAAAGACTATAGGCGTAGCTTTCGAAGCTCTGGTGGATGGTAGTTATCAGCAAGATATTATGATCGGGATTGCCGGCGAACTCGGCAAGCTGCTGAATAAAGTATAGCTCTCGCGCAGCATCATGCTGCGAGGCATATTCTAGAAATTTACCAAACTCATCAATCTCGATAGCAAGCAAGCGGTTTCCTTTTCCTAAATCATGGTAACAGTTGTAGAGTTCCTGAAGAATGTGCTCAACGGAATTGCTGTTACTACTGAGATTGAACTTATCTGCGAAAGCTTGTATAATAGACTTGTACTCACCTATGAATTTGACGGTTCCAAACTTTGGCTTCTGAACAAAGTTGGCTGTAAAGTAAGGTTGTTTTCCAAGCAAGCTTTGTTCTAATGCTAAAAGAAAAGAAGATTTCCCGGTACCGTAAGACCCAACTAGATTAAACGACCTAAGTCCTTTCCGGAAGTCATCAACCATCTGGCCTACAACCTTTTTGGCGTTGGGTGTAGGAAAGTAAGTGATACTTCTTTCGGAATCCCGTAGAATATTTACAGATGGAACAAAACTATTAGTGGCCATAATAATCTGCTAGAACGGTAAAGGGTTGAGGTTTTTCTTTGAGTTGAAGTTCTTTAATGCCGGCGCTGTCATTATAAGTTAGCCAGTTGTACTTAGCTTCCCCTTCTTTTATCTTCTCAATAATGCCAAGTCGATTCATTGCGAACACCGAACCGGGGCTATTATAATCCTGCTCTAAACTATTGAGGCTGATAGAATAACCATAATTTTCGTTGTCTAAAATCGAATACAGAAAGACCTCAACGGGAATCTCGCTACGCTCTGTATTTTCTACCACAAAGTACTCAATTTTCTTTTTTTCGTCGTTTTCTTTTTCGGTACGCTGAACCAATCTTAACTCTGAAAGTATACCAGAAAGGTCATCGTCCGTTTTATCTGTTTTGGTGGAAAGGTAGAGCTTCCGGAAAACGACAAAATCCTCCCCTAAAGTATTCTCATTGAAGTTGATTCCTTTCTCAGATTCTGACTTACGCTTCATAAAAGACAGAAAAGAATCTCGGTTGAACTCTATTTTTTCTCTACGAAATTCATTGAAAAGAATGCTGTAAATAGAAGCGTAAGCATCCTTTATTAAATGGTAATGAAGAAGCCAAAGGCTACCGTCATCCTCTAAGAAAGGGTCTAGCCCATTGTTGCTTAGCAAGGCAGCACCTAGTGGTGTAATCGCATCTTGGCTATCTGTAATATTGAATGCACGCAGCCAATAGCGAATGGCAGATACCATATTCTTTCCTACACCCAGTTCTACTACTGCCGAATCATTACTGAAGCTGCGTCCATCGGCAATGAAGTCATAGCCTTTTTTTAACCAGAACTGCCGGCACTGAAAAGTGTCGTGGCCCGAAAACGTGTACTTGATATTTTTGTTTTTGAATAGTTCCATAATGCCAGTAACGCCATTCCTTTTTTAATTAAATCGGTTCCAGAAGCAAGATAAGTCATAATCATGCATCCTTAGATTTTAGGAATCTTATACGCCTTAAAGCAAAAAACCCTTGCGAAGCCGCAGCCAGCAAGGGGTTTTTCCTGTGGTGTGGGCCGGGATCGAACCGGCGACACATGGATTTTCAGTCCATTGCTCTACCAACTGAGCTACCGCACCATTCCCTTTCTTCCGAAAGGAGTGCAAAGATAAGCAGGAGATTAAATTTTCCAAAAGGAAAATTTTTATTTCCGGTCGCACCTTTGGCCCTGCCATGCCGCCGGAATCTTTTCTACCTAATCTTCAAAAAGCCGTTGCTGCCATCGCTCCCCTCGAATGGCTCGCCGTTGGCTTTGGCCTCACTCAGGTGTTGCTTGCCCGCCGGGGCAGCATCTGGAACTACGCCGCCGGAATCGTGGCGACGCTGCTCTCGGCCGGGCTGATGGCTTCCGCGCACCTGTATGCCGAAGCCGGCCTTAACCTCTATTATTTTTTCATCAGCATCTGGGGTATCTACGCCTGGCGTCGCCAACCGGTAGCGCAGCAAAAGCCGCAGTTTACGACCGCCCGGGAATGGCAAACCGTTGCTGGAATCAGCATCCTGGGAACTGCCGCGATTGCTTTTCTTTTGTCTCAATTCACGTCTTCTGATGTACCGATTTGGGATGCTTCTGTCACGGCCATCGCCTGGGCCGGTACGTGGCTGCTCACCCGTCGCCGCGTCGAAAACTGGCTGGTGCTCAACGGAAGCAACCTGCTGGCTTTTCCCCTCCAAATCCACAAAGGGTTGTATCTCTACGCGATACTTACTCTGCTGCTCACCCTGATCGCCTTTGACGGCTTCCGCTTGTGGCGCAAAGAAGCCCTTAGTTTCCGGAAAAATCCAGCTCAGGAATGACACCCTTTCGCATTGGCATCACCGGCCCGGAATCTACCGGAAAAAGCACGCTTTCGGCGCAGCTGGCCGAGGCGCTCGGCTGCCCGTGGCGACCCGAAGCCGCCCGCGAATATCTCAATGACCTTGGACGACCCTACGAAGAAGCTGATTTAATGCAGATTTTCCGGAAACAGCAACAAGACGAACAAGCGCTGCTGCACCAAAATCCAACTTTTTTAATTCTCGATACTGAAGAAACCGTCCTGCGCATCTGGAGCGAAGAAAAATATGGCCGCTGCGACCTGCGCATCCTCCAAAGCATTGCTGAAAATCCACCGGATCTGTACCTGCTCACCGGCATCGACCTGCCCTGGGAGCCCGACCCCCTGCGCGAACACCCCGACCCTGCCGACCGGCTGCGACTGTGGAAAGCGTATCAGGATGCAGTAATGGCCTCCGGAAAATCTTGGTGTGCTTTGGAAGGCAGTCCGGAACAGCGTTTGAAAGCCGCACTAGATGCGGTACGTCGTTGCCATTCATTTCAATCGCAATAACTTGCAGGCTATGCGTTTTTCAAATGCCCACTGGCACCGCTGGACACCGGTTTTTCTTTTGATAGTCCAGCTCTTGCTGTGCGCCATTGCGTTTAAGGATTTCCGGATCTCACCCCGCGAAGTGGCTTTCTCCAACATTGGCGACGGACTGAAAAACAATTTTACGCTGCTGCAATACGTCAAAGAGCCCATCGGCCCGGAAGGGTTTCTGCATTTCCGGTCTTTTAATTATCCGCACGGCGATGTGGTTTGGTTTACGGACAATACGCCCATTTTCGCAGTTCCGTTCAAGGTTTTTTGTCAGTACGTCTACGATCTTTCCGACGATACACTCCCGTTTTATTTTCTTTTTATCCTGCTGAATATTCCGGTTTGTGCGCTTTTCGGGTATAAAATTTTTCTGCGGCTGACCCGCAGTCCCGGCTGGGCGTTCGCGTGCAGCCTGTTGCTGCCGTGGCTCATCCCGATGTTGCTGCGCATTCCGCGGGGCCACTACAACCTTTCTGTTTCGGCGCTGCTGGTGGCCAATGTGTGGTTTTTGATGGATTGGCACCGCCGCCTGCAGGAAGGCCGGCTGCTGTATCCGGCTACGCTCCGGCTGATCGCCACTATTTTTATCGGCTTTCTGTTTCATGCCTACTACCTGGCGATTCTGGCCGTTTTTACAGGCCTTTTCTTTCTTGCCTACGCTCTTTTTGAAAAAGACCTGCGCCGGCGGCTGCAGGGCCTGAAAGCCGCTTTTTTGATTCCCGGAATTTCCGGAATTTTATGCATTGGGCTGGTAGCGCTCACCGACCCGTTCCGGGCCATTCGCCACCATGAAGGCATGGGCTACGACTGGATGGAAATCAAAACGCGGTTCACCTCTCTTTTCTCGGCCTATTCTTTTATTGATACGCCGTTTCCCATCAGCGGAAAGCTGTATTATGATGAGCCGGAACGCGCGGCCTACCTCGGCACCGGTGTATTGATGGCAATGCTTTTCTATGCTTTTTGGGCCGTTTGTTCCAAAGATTTCCGGAAACGGTTCCGGAAAACGCAGGCTTTTATTTTTAAAAATGCCTTTGCGCGGGCGCTGGGCGGGGCGGCATTTCTGATGTTGATGATTTCGTTTGGCGAACATTACTATACCACCGACGATGCCCAGGGACTGCATTTTATCAACCTGCTCAATCCGCTTTATTATCTTCATAAAATCACCCATCAGATCGAGCATTTCCGGGCGCTGGGCCGCTTTGTATGGCCGTTCTGGTTGCTGTTTTTTACCTGGGTCATCGTCTCGGTTTTCCTCTTGAGTCGGTCGGGCCGCCGCCCCAAGCCAGTATGGCGTTTGATTCCTGCGGCGCTGCTGCTGATTTTTTCTTTCACCGATTTGCGCAGCACCATCGACTGGATGCAGGGCGCAGCCTCCAAGGAAAACGCGCTCAGCCCTTCGCTGGTTGCAAAGGCGGTTGACGGACTGCCCAAACCTTCTGATTCATACGCGGCCATCCTGCCCCTGCCGCTTTACAATGTAGGCTCCGAATCCAAAGATCTCACGATAGACGACCGTGATGAATGGAGCCGCCAGACGTTTCAATGGTCGGTGGGCACCGGCCTGCCTTTGCTGGCCTGCAAGATGAGCCGCACACCGGTGGCCTTTGCGCAGGAGTTGGTAGCATTTGTGGCGCACGACAGCCTTTCGGCTGGTTTGTATGATGCTTTGCAAAACAGGTCCGTGCTCATTGCTTTGCACCGCGATTTGGCAGCCGATTCTTCTTTTCGTCCCATCAATAGCGAATCTGCTGTGGCAAAGGACTTGTATCTTTCCACCCTGAAATTTGCCGAGCGCCACGGCCTGCAACCCATCGACAGCGCCGGTCCGGTTTTGTTCTATGCCTGGCAGCCGCCGGCTGTTCGTCCCTGATTCCAATGCCTACCCTTTCCGTTATTCTGCCTTGCTATAATCCCTTGCCGGACTGGGTAGATACCGTGGTGGCTGGTCATCGGGCGCTAACGGAAGCATGGGGGCCACATGAACTGATTGTGGTGAATGATGGCGCGACAAAACCCGGAATGGAGGCGGATTTGCAGCGTTTAAAAAGCCTGCTTCCGGAAGCACTGGTGATTTCCTACGCGCAGAACAGGGGGAAGGGCTATGCCGTTCGCCAAGGCATGAAAGCGGCTACCGGTGAGTGGGTGCTTTACACCGATGTGGATTTTCCCTACACACAGGAAAGCGTGCTCCGGATTCTGAAAACACTGGAAAGCTCTGATTGCGACGTGGCCGTGGGCGTAAAAGACGCAGTGTATTACCAATCCGTTCCGCCGGGCCGCAAGCGCATCTCCAAGATGCTGCGGGCGTTCTCATCGCGTCTGCTGAAGCTTTCTATTTCAGACACCCAATGCGGACTGAAAGGCCTGAAAAGAAAGGCACTGCCCTATTATCTCCAGGGCTTTGTAGATCGGTATCTTTTTGATTTGGAATGCCTGCGGCGCTGCGAGCGCAATGGCATGAAGCTGGTAGCAGTGCCGGTGCAGCTGCGCGAAGGAATCGTTTTTCCGCCGGTGCGGTTTTCGCTTTTAACCAAGGAATTCTTCAACTTCCTAAAGATTCTGACGCGCCCTTAAAAAAGCTGCTTTCTGGTTTTATGTTGCTTTCCATCCACCCCGAAAATCCCCAGCCCCGCCTGATCCAGCAAGTGACCGATGTGCTCCAGAAAGGCGGTGTGATTATCTATCCCACCGACACGCTGTACGCCTTTGGCTGCGATCCGTTCAACACCAAAGCCGTGGAGCGCATTGCCCAGCTCAAAGGCATCCGCATGAAAGACGCCCGCTTCTCGCTTATCTGCTGCGACCTCAGCGACGCGTCGAAGTTTGTGAAAAGCCTCGGCACTTCCACCTTCCGGATGCTCAAAACTGCGCTGCCCGGCCCCTTTACTTTTATCCTGCCGGCCAGCCGCGAAACGCCCAAGCTCCTGAAAGTGCACCGCGACACCGTCGGTATCCGGATTCCAGACCATAAAATCTGCCACAAACTGGTGCAGGCTCTCGGCCATCCGCTTATGAGCGGCTCCCTGCCTGAAGATGACGAGGAAGTAGAAGCCTACACCGATCCGGAAGTGATCTACGAGCGCTTCGGCAAACTGGTGGATCTGGTGATCGACGGCGGCCCCGGACCCATTGAGCCGTCTACCGTCATTGATCTTTCCCGCGAAACGCCAGAAGTCTTGCGGGAAGGCGCGGGCGATTCGTCGATTATTCTGGAGTAAGAGGTCTGCCCAGAAAATCTGGTTGGTTGTAGCCCTTCCCTATTTGCCATTCCGCTCCCTTGTTTTTTCCACTCGTTTTGTCAACTCGCCGAAAGGCGGAATCTCAGAGGTTACTTGTGAGGCCCTGCCTTTCGGCAGAGTGACAAAACAAAAAAAAACCATTGATAGTCCTCATACTATTTTGTCATTCCGCCAACGGCGGAATCTCAGAGAAAGACAGTTCCGTACTGCGAGACCCTGCCGAAGGCAGGGTGACAAAATAAGATACGCACCAAGAGCGTGTTCGAAGGTCCCTATAATCCAGGTTTTAGACGATACACCTGTTCCCCAAAATAAAAAACGGCCTCTTTGCAGAAGCCGTTTTTGGGAAAATTTCTTCCTAAACACTATACTGGCAGCCCCAGCAAAAAGCCAATCGTGAAGTTGGCGTCCCAGTCAAACACGAATGTGTCGCAGCCGGTGGCCTCCTGTAAAGCTTTGTAAATCACCAGCCCGGATTTGGTTTTCGCTTTGTCGGATTTGTAGGAAGAAGGATCCTGTAAAACGGTGTAGCGCTCGTCGCCTTGCCGCACTTCTTTGGCCAGCTCAAACGGTACCCCACCAATGATAAAACACACCTCGCTTTTGGCCTTCGGAATGGCAGCAGCACCGCGTTTTACTTCTGCGGCAACGGCTTCGTCGGGCGTGCCTTTCTCATAATATTTCGCGCCGGGAAGCTCAATCGCTTTCAGGGTATTGCCTTCATACCAGCTCACCTTCGTGTTTCCGGAACCAATGTCGGCTACAAAAGAATTGTCTACATAAGCCGGCGGCTGCACGCTCTTGAGCGCCAGTTTGCCTTCCTGCTCCGGTGTTACCTGATTCACCACATAGCCCATTTTCTTGAGCTCGCTCACAATGGTAGCCGTCTTCGGTTCTTTCTGCGCGCCGCTCGAAATCACGAAGTGCATGTTTTTGTTCTGCACACCGTGGTCAAACATCTTCGCCAGGTATTTTTTGAGTCCGGCGCGAATGTCTTCGGTCGTAGCCAGCCCTTCATATACGAGGCTTTCACCAAAATCCTTGCTCACCACCTCGTAGTTCCGGTCTTTATCCATCCGCACCACAAAAGAGTTGAAGCCGGAAGCGCCTACTTCGACCACACCTTTCAGCGTACCGTTCACCGGCTTGGGCGCCTGATAGGCAAAAGAGCGTTGCTCGGCAGAAGTCGTTGTTGAGGTGGAGTTTCCGGAATTTTCACCGTCATTTCCGGAATTGGAAGTCGTGGTTACGGTTGTTGTAGGTTCCGCACCGGGATCGTCGAAAATGCCTTTTTCGGAAGCAAACCAAATGGCACCCACCAGCGGAATACCGATAATCAGGGCTTTAATGGGCCAGCGCAGGCGCGACCAGGTAGATTGATTTTGCATAAGAGGAGAGAATAAATTGGACTTGCTTTCGGCAAATTGGACCGCTTCGCGGTTGGACGGCTAGCGCCATTGGAGCCTGTGGCTTCTAAATGTATGTTTTGAATGGGTTAGATAGACAAAAATGGGAAATATCAGGTAAACGTTGGAGGCTTCCGGCGTCAGGCATTCAATTTCGCGAAGCGAAGTCCAATTCTCCAATGCCCGAAGGGCGTCCAATGCCGCAACGCGGCCTTAGTCCAGCAGGGTAAACCCTTTGTCCACTTTTTCGGCTTCGTTCAGCTCATAACCCGAAGACGCCACTTCGGCCACGTTGAGCTTTTGAAGATGACTGTTTTCGATGCGCGACATAAACGCGTCGAGTTCCTGCTGGCTGGGTGTGCCGCCAATGGTAACCGCCGAGTTTTGATCGAGGAATTCGAGGTTGGAGCGAATCGAGGCAATGTTTTGGGAAATGGCAGACGTAGCCGCGCTCATCGCTTCCTGAAACACCCAGCCGTCTTTGATGTTGAATACCTCCGCCAACCCATCAGTAGCGCTTTTCATTTTGTTGGTGGCTTCCAGCTTTTTCTGCAAAATGCTGATGGAAGAATCCAGCGTACTCACGTAGATACGCGCCGCGCTTTCATTGTCTTTCAGCACCTCAATCACCTTTGCAAACTGGTTGGCATATTGGGCATAGCTGCGGGCATTTTGCTCTTCCGCCTCGCCTTCTTTCCCCAATAAAAACGCTTTGGTGCGGGTTTCCTTCGCGTCGCGACGGGCGGCACTTTCGCGTTGCAGATCGCCGGATTTCTGTGCCGAATCGGCCTTGGTTTCCAGCTCAGCGGCCTGCGTGGTAAAGCGCTTGGCATGGGTGTATTTCGCCGTGGCCGACTGCTGGGCCGCCTGTCCGCTTTGAATCATATCAATCCGCACGCCGTCCACATGCGCGATTTTATCTTTCACGCGCTTCAGGGTATCCTTGGCTTCGCGGAGCAACAATTGCAGCGATTCAATCGGGTTGCGGCGGATGATTTCTTTTTCGCCTTTAAACAAAAGCGTGGTGCCCAGCCGGTGCAGAAACGAAATAATCTTCGGCGCGAGCATCACCAGAATCAGAATGACGATGGAGAAAATAACGATCCGCATCGTTTTCTCTACCATGGTCAGGATAGAGTTGATGTTGGATGCAAACCAGTAGGCCCCGCCGAGGATCAAAGCCCAGAAGACGATTGTAGCAAACTTGCTTTTGGGTTTCGCGGTTCCGGTAGTATCGGATGAACTGCTGCCCACCGAGGGAATCCGGTCGCCGAGCACCTGGAAAATCGGCAATTGATTGCGCAGCTCCGCCGGAATGGTGGCAGGCATGTTTTTAAAATCGGAAGTCGCCATACGCGTGGTTTTTTGAAGGGGAGAGAAAAAGAAAAACGCTTTTGAAATGCCGGGATTTCCTGCGCGGCCTCAAATATTGTTCCCGCCTTACAATATTACAAAGAGGCTGCCATGTAGGGCATAAAACCGTTTCAACAGAAGTCGGAATTTCCGGGACCTGACAGGTCAAGGCTGGAATGAAATGGAAGCCGCAGAGCCTGTCAGGTCAGAAATACGATTTCCGAGAAACAGAATTTCCGGAAAATCTTATCCACGAACGAAAACTGACCTGACAGGTCCGAAACGAAGTGGAGGAGCCTGTCAGGTCCAAAAATTTCCGGAAATTTTACGTGCTTCACGCTGTGTTTATCCAACAAAAAACCTATAAGGTTTTTGAAACCTTATAGGTTTGGACATTTCATTTCCGGAAAAATCCGCCCTTTACCGCTTCACCTTCGGCAGGTCAAATGCTTCATACACGCGGTCCTGCACTTCGGTGCGTACGCTCAGCTTGGTAATCAGGCTATTCTCGGCGCTGGGGTGCACGCGGTTGGAGAGAAACACAAACACAATTCCGGTTTCCGGGTCGGCCCAAGCGCAGGTGCCGGTAAAGCCGGTGTGGCCGAAGGTTTTGGCGCTCGCGCGGTCGCTGGTCGTTACCGCGGCAGTACCGCGAGCTGGTTTATCAAAGCCCAGTCCGCGCCGCGACGCCGTGCTGCCGTAGGCCATACACCGGTCAATGGTTTGTTTCTTCAGAAAGCGCTTGCCGTTGTAGGTGCCGCCGGTCAGCAGCATCTGGAAAATCACCGCGACCTCGCCCGCCGTGGAGAAAATACCGGCATGGCCCGCCACACCGCCCAGCATCGCCGCGCCCTGATCGTGCACCGTGCCCCAAACGAGGCTGCCGCGCCAGAGTTGGTCGTTTTCAGTCGGCGCTACTTCGGCTTTCGGGAAGCGGCTCAAAGGATTAAAACCGGTGTATTTCAACCCCAGCGGCCCGTAGAATTTCTCTCCCAGATACTTCGGCATCGGCATTCCGGAAACTTTTTCCACAATGGCCCACAGAAAGTAAAAATCGTTGTCGCTATACACGTATTTTCCGGGATTGCGCAGGGGCGAATCATAGATTTTCTTCCAGATAGAATCGCGGTAATCGTTGCGGATAAAAAGGTCATCGCTTACCTGTCCTTCAAACCCTTTTTGGCGCGTGCCTCGGTAAGCCAGGGCGCTGTTCTGACCGGTGCTGTCTTTGGTGCTTTTCCAAAACGGAATGTAGGCCACCAGTCCGGCGCGGTGCAGCAAGAGGTCCCGCACGCGAATGCCTTCTTTGTCGGTGCCGCGCGCTTCGGGCAGATACTGCCCAATCGTGCCGTCCAGCGACAGCTTGCCGTCCTCGGTGAGCTTCATCACCGCCAGGTTGGTAGCTATCACCTTAGTCAGGGACGCTACGTCGTAAATGGTGTTTTGCGTCACCGCCGGAGCCGCCGGACCGTAAGACGTTTTGCCGGCGCTGAGGTCCAGAAACACTTTTCCGTTCCGCGCGGCCAGCACGCGGCATCCCGGAAACGCACCGCGCCCAATGGCTGCACCAATCTCGCGGCTCAGGGCCGAAAGGCGCTCGGGCCGCAGCACTCCCGCCTCGTCGTAGCTCGCCGGTTCGAGGTTGGCAGGCAATTTTCCGGTGGGCATCGGAATCGGGTCGGTGGTAGCGGGCAGTATCGCGCCGGTTTTGAGTTCCGGACACGGCGTTACGGGCAGTTTGCCTTTGGCGGGCAGATTCCCTAAAATCACCTGGGCCGCCGTGCGCTGACTGAAAGAATCTTCCTCGTAAGTAATGAGTCCGCTTCCCGTTTTGCACAGGTCTTTGATGGCATAGGCGTTGCCCATCACCACCAGCAACGCTTTTTCGTCGGTTTGGATTTGAGAAAGAAAAGCCATCGCGCCGGCGTCCAGCTCGTAGTTGTTGGCCGGGGTGCGACTGATGCCGTGGATGCCCACGATTACCGCGTCGTAGCGGTCGGTTTGGCGGAGCAAAGCGTTGGCAGTTGCGGTTGTACTGCCTTTGGGCAAATACCGGATTTCCAGGTTCGCTTTCAGGCTGTCGCGCAGGGATTCGTAGAGGGTGGTGGGTGCGGCGGCGTTGACGGCAAAATAGCCCACGCGCGACCCTTTCTGGCGAATGGTGCTCAGCGCCCGGTTGCTGCCCCCGAAAACGGTGATTGCGCCTTCGGAAATCTCGCGGCGCAATTGGGCCGTGCTGCGGTTGAGGTCGGCGGTAATGCCCACGGTGGAAATGGGCTGCCATTTGGCCAGTCCGGCGTTGTATTTCGCGGCCAGAATTTTCTTCACGCTTTCCTCCAGGCGGCCCTGCGAAATGCGTCCGTCTTTCAGCGCGGCTTCAATCATTGCCGTCGCTGCCGGAACGTCCTGCGAAAAAAGCAGCACATCGTTTCCGGCGATAAAGGCTTTTAAATCCACCTCGCCCGGCGCAAAGTATTTCGCCACGCCTTCCATGTTGAGCGCATCTGTAAATATCAACCCTTTAAAACCCAATTCGTTTTTGAGAACACCGGTAATCGTGCTTTGCGAAAGCGTGGTGGGAATTTTCGGACTTTTCTCCAGCGCCGGCACTTCCAGGTGCGCAATCATCACGCTTTGAACGCCCGCCCGAATGAGTTGGCGAAACGGAAACAGTTCCACATTATCCAGCTCTGCCCGGCTCGCCGAAATCGTCGGCAAATCTTTATGGGAATCCACATTCGTGTTACCATGCCCCGGAAAATGCTTCGCGCAGGCCATCACCCCGTTGTTCTGCAAGCCCTTAGCATAAGCAATCCCCATCCGCGAAACCTCGTATTTATCTTCCCCAAACGACCGCGTGTTAATCACCGGGTTGTCGGGGTTGTTGTTTACGTCAATATCCGGTGCAAAGTTCACGTGGACGCCCAGCCGGCGGCACTGCGCCGCAATGGCCGCGCCTACCCGGTACATCAGCGCCGAGTCGCGCGTGGCGCCCAGCATCATCTGCCGCGGGTAGTTCTGCACGCTGTCCAGCCGCATCCCAAGACCCCATTCCGCATCCATTGCCAGCAGCAGGGGCACGGGCGCCATTTGTTGGTATTTATTGGTGAGCATAGCCTGCCGCACCGGTCCGCCCTGCATGAAAATCAGTCCGCCCACCTGCCCGCTTTGCACCAGCGGGGTGATTTTTTCGTCGTTGGCGTTCTTGCCCCCGCTATAAGCCGCCACCATAAACAACTGCCCGATACGCTGGCGCGGCGTCAGGCGGGTGTACACACTGTCCACCCAGCGCTGTTGTTGTTGGAAATAAGTGGATTGGGCGTCCGCATTTCCCCAAATCAAAGCGGCGCAAAAAACGAAAAATAAACGCAGGTACGGCATCCCGACAAAAATAGGAAAACCCCTCCCGGCGTACTTTTGCCCTCCTGTTAATGTTGATTTTGCTGTGCCCGACGTCATTCGTTTACTTCCCGACCATCTTGCCAACCAGATAGCCGCCGGCGAGGTGGTGCAGCGTCCTGCTTCTGCCGTAAAAGAAATGCTGGAAAACGCCGTGGATGCCGGTGCCCAAAACATCCAGCTGATTCTCAAAGACGCCGGAAAAGAACTGATTCAGGTGGTGGACGATGGCTGCGGCATGAGCCTCACCGATGCGCGGATGGCCTTTGAGCGCCACGCCACCAGCAAGATTCGCAACATCGACGACCTGTTCCGCATCCGCACGATGGGCTTCCGGGGAGAAGCGCTCGCATCGCTCGCCGCCGTGGCGCAGGTGGAACTGAAAACGCGCCGCGCGGAAGATGAAAGCGGCACGCGTCTCGTGATTGAAGCCTCGGAGGTAAAGGTGCAGGAACCGTGTGCGGCACCCGAAGGCACCAGCCTTTCCATTAAAAATCTTTTTTACAACGTTCCCGCACGCCGCCATTTCCTCAAAGCCAACAGCACCGAGATGCGCCACGTGATTGAGGAATTTACCCGCGTGGCGATGGCCCACCCGGAAATTTCGTTTCGCCTTTACCACAACGACGCCGAGCAAATGCGCCTGGACAAGGGCAACAGCAAGTCGCGCATCGTGGACCTGTTGGGCAGCAACTACGCCAGGAACCTCGTGCCGATTGACGAAGATCTGGATTTCCTGAAAATCCGGGGGTTTATCGGCAAGCCCGACGCCTCGGCCCGCACGCGCGGCAACCAGTTTTTCTTTGTCAACGACCGCTTCGTGCGCAGTCCGTTTCTGGCCCACGCGGTGGTAACAGCCTATGGTGCGTTGTTGCCGAAGGAAGTGTTTCCGTTCTATGTCTTGTTTTTGGAGATCGACCCGCAGCGGGTGGATGTGAACGTGCACCCCACGAAGCAGGAAGTAAAGTTTGAAGACGAAAAGCTCCTCTACCAGTGCGTGCAGGCTGCCGTTCGCCACGCCCTGGCGCGGTTCAACATCGCCCCGTCGTTGGATTTTGAAGTCGGGGCCGACGATGCCAGTGGTATGGGCGATGCCTTCTCCGCGCCACTCACCGAGGAGCGCATTGCCCGCATTCAGCAAAGCCCGCTGGCGCAGTCGTTTGCCGTCAACAACCGCGAAGAAAAGCCCACACGCGAATCTATTGGCGCTACGGTGCAGTTCTGGAAAGACCATTTTGAAAGCAGCCGCGCCGCCGCGCCGGAAGTAGAGTTCGCGCCCGTTGCGCCCCTCTTGCCGGAGGAAAAGCCCAATGCACCGCTATCGGGGCAGCAGGCCTTTCAGGTGCAGGGCGTTTTTCTGTTTGCGCCGGTGCGCACGGGCGTGTTGCTCCTCCACATCCGCCGGGCGCAGGAGCGCATTTTGTTTGAGCGGCTGGTGCGGTCCTACAACACCGGCAGCGTTTCTTCCCAGCAACTGCTTTTTCCCATCGCGCTGGATTTTTCGCCTGCCGACGCTGCTGTGGTGGGGGAAGCGCTGGATGATTTATCCCTCATGGGTTTTGAACTGACGCGGCTGGGGCCGGGGGCGTTTGCGGTGCAGGCCCTGCCCGCGCAGGTGCCGAGCGGCGAGGAAAGGGCTGTGGTAGAAGAGGTGGTGGAGTTGTTGAAAAACGAAGGCCACGCCGATATTTCCACCCGCGCCGAGCGGATTATGGCCACCGTGGCGCGGCGCTTGTCGCAGAACGTGCCCACGCCGCGCCAGCCCGAAGAACTGGGCGCTTTGATTGAAGAACTCTACGCCTGTCCGCAGCCGGAGTTCAGCCCGTCAGGCCGCCCCATTTGCCGGGTGCTGACGAAGGAGGAGCTGGATGAAATGATTGGGTGAGGAAAAGGCGTTCAATCTTTTTCCCGCCGCTCGCTCCTTACGCAGGTGGTTCCGCACACTTCGCAGTCCATTCCGTGCCTTACGCAGGCGGTTCCGCGCGTTTCGCAGGCCAGAAATAGCCTTTAGTTAAGCGATTCTAACCATTCGTTAGCCGTTCCGCACCCTTAGCAGCCCGTTCCACGCATTACGCAGCCCAAAACTGGCGTTTCGTTAAGTAATCCTGATAATATGTTCGGCTTCTGAGCCTCTGGAGGGCATTTCTTTGCGCGTGTTTTGGATTAATAATATATATCCTCCGGCAACTTCCCGCCTTTTTGGAATGAGAAGAGGCGTTTCAGGCTTTTTTCTTGTATAAAAATCAACAAATAGAGTAGCGTTTCCGGAAACGCCATATAAAAACCGGCCTTTTCAGTGCGCTGAAAAGGCCGGTTGAAGCAAAAATTTATTTTCTTTAGAGACGCCTTATTCTGAAACCAGCACCCGTCCGGTTTTAACGGGCTGGCCGTTTTGGATGAGCTGGAAAATGTACATGCCTTCTGCCAATTCCTGCGGCAGTTGCACGGCCTGCGGGCTGGATTGGGTTTGAGTCCAGCGCACTTCGTGCACCTGTTGGCCTGTGAGGGAAGAAAGGCGCATTTGCCAGTTGCCTGCTCCTTCGCCGGCTACAAACAGCATGCTGCCGCGCCGCACGGGGTTGGGATAAATCTTGGTATTGTCGTGAGCGGCAACGGTGGTTACTGACAACGGGGCCGCAATGCGCTCGTTCTGGAGCCAGGCTTCTTCGGGAATGCTGGAAGGCAACCCTTTATAGCGCACGCTGAGCAGGGGTGTGGTTTCGCCTTTGCGCATCAGCCAGATGTAGCTGCTGGTGTCTTTGCCGCCTTCCCGAAGGCTTAAAGCGTTGAGAACAACGGGGTTTATCGTGCCGCCATAAGAGCTGGTCTTGACTTCAACCACTTTGACCTGCAAGACATCCATAGGGCCGCTTGGCTCGCCGTTGGGGCCGTAATTGGTTATCTGTGCCTTACCCCATCCAATGACCGTTCCGGTCATTTCTGTAGTAATATTCCGTGTAAAAGCTTTACGGTTGTATTGGGCAGCAGCAACCGTGATTTCATAGCTGATTGCAGAATAAGACATAGAAGCCCAGGTGCTGTCCATAGAAGCCGGGAACTTCAGTATGGAGTCTTGATCGAACATGCTGATTTGCTGCGATGGGATATACAATTCATCCGTTGCAACGCCGGTGATAGAGTCCAGGCTTACGGTAGTGGAATTGTCGATTTTCCGCCCTGTAACATTGAGGGAAAAGGTATCGCGTGTGAATTCTACAGACCCGGAATAATTAATATTCCCCAAATTCATGGCTTCTTTTTGGCTGTAAACAAAGCCCGGAAAACCACCGCTGTTGATAACCTGAAGTGAGTCGCGCCGGATGAAATCATTGCCGGCCTGCATCGAAAGGTCTATGGTCCAAAGCACATTGGTATCCGGAATATTGATGCTGGACAGGGGTAGTAAATCTCCGATCCGGATGATATTATCGGAAGTTGGGAACCGGCCATAGTCCTGCCACTTGAGCGATATGGGTTTCTGCGCCGTGGCGACAGCGCTTACAGCAATCCCCGCTAAAAGTGTGAGTAAGATTTTTTTCATAGAAAGAAAAATAAAGGGCCGGAGCCGCTCCAAAGTACTAAAAACCGTTGGAACCGCCAAGCAAGGCGCTGTTCTGGAAGGAACTCTAAAGACACTCCTATCCTGTCAAGGGGTTGGGTTCAGGGAAAAGAAAGCCTTATTTCCCCAAATTTAGAAAGAAGATGGTACCCTTCCCGCCGTCAGCCGGATACCTAGTCCGGGTGCAGGCGAAAGCTTCCAGCGGTAGTTTGCCAGTTCTAACCCGGTTGCCAGGTCTTCTGCCAAGAGCAATGGGCCATCGGCGTCTAAGAAGTCAGCCAGCGGTGCCAGGTGCGCCAGCGCAGCAGTGCCAATACTGCTTTCGTTCATGCAGCCAAGCATAACGGAGAGACCTTGTTTCCGGCATTCGGCAATGATGCGCCGGGCAGGCGTGATGCCCCCGCATTTGGTGAGTTTAACATTCACCCCGTGAAAGCCCGCCAAGCAGCCGGCTACGTCTTTCTCTTCCACACAGCTTTCATCGGCAATCAAGGGCAGGGGCGATCGTTTTTTCAACTCGGCCTGAGCGTCGGTTTCCGTTCGGGGTAAAGGCTGTTCTACCATTCCAACGCCGAGTTTTTGCAGCTCTGGTAACAGGCGGACCGCCTCTTCATAGGTCCAGCCTTCATTGGCATCTACCCGAAACGGCGAAGCCGTGACGGCGCGCAAGGCACGCAGATGGTCAATATCATCGGGTGTACCCAGTTTGATCTTATAGACCGGCCAGGGGCGCTCCTGCACACGGGCCTGCATGGCTTCTGTCGTATCAATACCGATGGTGTAGTCGGTAGCAGGCGTTTTCCAGGATGGTGCCCCCAGTAGCGAGTAGAGCGGCTTGCGGCGCAGTTGCGCGAAAAGGTCCCAACCGGCAATGTCGAGAGCGGCGGTTAGAAAATTTTGGCCTGGAATGAGATGGTGCAGAAAATGCCAGAAGCGCTCCGGGTCTTGCAAGGCATAGCGTTCTATAACGGCTTTGTTTTGTAGCAAAACGGCTTCCATATCTTCCACACTTACGCCATAATAATCAATCGCCGGCGCCTCACCTGCACCCCATCCGGGACCGAAGCCTAATGCGATGACCAGGGTGGATTGCTCGGTTTTGGTGCCTTTGGAGATGGTAAAGGGATGCCGGAAGGGCAGGTTTTCTTTCCGGTATAAAAGACGAAGCACGGGGCAGCAGGGATTAGGTGTGAGGAATTAGGGATTCGGGGCTGGAAAATTTCCGGAAAATCCGTGTCATCCGCGTTCCGCTTGTCTCACAGATTTTTATAGAAAAACCAACTGAGCTATCAAAGACTTTCAATCTTCTCTACCCGCCGGCTGTGGCGGCCGCCTTCGAAAGCCGTTTGCAGAAAAGCGTCGGCAATGGCGCGGGCGTCGGCTTCCGTTACAAAGCGGGCCGGAACGCAAATAATATTGGCGTCGTTGTGTTGACGGGCCAGTTGGGCAATTTCCGGCGTCCAGGCCAGAGCAGCACGCACACCGTGATGCTTGTTGGCTGTGATGCAAACGCCGTTTCCGGAACCGCAGACCAGAATGCCAAGCGGCGCTTTTCCGGTTTCCACAGCAGTAGCCACCTCATGGGCATAGTCGGGGTAGTCGGCGCTTTCAGTGCTGAAAGTACCTTTGTCTTCCACGGCCCAGCCTTTTTCGGTTAAGGCTGCCTTGAGCATTTCTTTGACGTCGAAACCGGCGTGGTCGGAGCCGATAGCAAGAACTTTATTCATGAGAATTGGAGTTGCGCTTGGATTCCGTGCAGACCGTTGGACCCAGTACGCACATGCGGGGTGCCTTCGGCTTTTGGGGAAATCGGTGCGCTATTGAAAATGCAAAACTAAGGCGCAGCGTGCGCAGCATTGCTATCCATTCCCTTTAGAGACAAAGGTTAATAGAACTTGATTTTCCGGAAATTATAACGAAAGGACGTTTTCTGACACCTCCCCTCTTTTGCAGAAAGGCTCCTAATAGGTCAATTCCGGACCTTGGTCGGCTTTGCGCTTTTTAGCCACGCGAGCTGCAATACGGATGCCCAGTTCATAAAGCGCCATAAGCGGAATGGCAACCAGCCAAATGGAAAACCAATCGGGCGGCGTGATTACGGCGGCCAGCACCAGCACGATTACAATCGCAAACCGGCGCTGCTTACGCATCAGTTCCGGTGTCAGGATGCCGACGCGGGCGAGGAAAAACACGATAATAGGCAACTCAAACACCAATCCCATCCCCATAATGAGGTCGGTCATCGTTTCGTAGTAGTTGGCCATCGTAATGATGTTTTGAAACGACGGCGAAAGCTGGTAATTGGCAAAAAAGTTGATCGTAAAAGGCGCAATCACAAAGTAGGCAAACAACACACCGGCGAAAAACAACAGCGAACTCCACAGCACAATCCCACGCGCATTTTTGAGCTCATTTTCGTGCAATGCGGGCCGGATAAAGCGCCACAGTTCCCAAAAAACATACGGAAAGGCAACGATAAAGCCAATCATAAACGAGGTGGTAAAGCTCATCATGAACTGGCCGGAAAGCTCCGTGTTCTGAAATTGCAGATTGATTTTATCCAGGCACAACGCCTCGGTGCCAATAGCACGGCCGGCAGCGCAAAACCACCGGTAGGCAATGAAATCCGGATGGGCCGGACCGAGGATAACCTTGTCGAAAATGGTTTCAATGTTGAAGAAAACAACAATGGAAACCACCACAATGGCCACCAGCGACCGGACAATGTGCCAGCGCAGCTCTTCAATATGGTCCACAAAGCTCATCTCGGCTTGTGGATTCACCTGAACGGCACCGGCATTTCGTTTGGAGAGAAAAGACTGAAGAAGACTCACGGGTTTTTATAGGGCACTGCAAAAGTAGTAGGGCCAACCTAAGGGCGAATGAAAAATTAGGCCTACACCTTAAAGCCGTTGGCACCCAAGCGCTACTTACGAGATTGGAGCGCAAAAAGATGGGCCTTCCCGGGAATTCATTTTCCGGAAAAAGGGGCTGATTTTCCGGAAACCATTTTCTCGTCAAAGATCCGGCGCTACGCAGATTTTGGGTGGAAAAGCCTTTTTTATACTGACAATCGCCTGACAGGACCGCAGCCGTTTGTGTCAGACCTTTGCACCCGAAATGAAGCTGGTACAATACATTCTTTTCAGCGCTCTGGCGCTGCTGTTGGCTTCCTGCGAAAAGGAAGAGTCGCCTGTTACCCTGCCGCCCAAAACCGGTGCGCAGTATAGCCG
>JAEWBT010000057.1 GCA_023391015.1 Bacteroidota bacterium | reverse complement strand
ATTGAAACCTGTTACAACCTCTGACTTAACCGGGGGGGAAGTGGCTTTAATTGAACCGAGAGGAATTGAAACACGATGACGACACCACTGACCTGGCGCGGGAAATCCGCTTTAATTGAACCGAGAGGAATTGAAACCAAATTTTTCGATAACAACAACGTGTACGTTTCCAGCGCTTTAATTGAACCGAGAGGAATTGAAACATTCTGCCGTGCCACCTGGCAAAATGTATGTGGAAAGCTTTAATTGAACCGAGAGGAATTGAAACATGCTTTTGAGAAGGGTATCGAAGCCGCACAACTGTGCTTTAATTGAACCGAGAGGAATTGAAACCCAATCTGCAAGTATCCAGGCAAGGCCGGATGCACGGCTTTAATTGAACCGAGAGGAATTGAAACCACCTACGTGGACACGGCGGTTATTTCCCTGCCCAGCTTTAATTGAACCGAGAGGAATTGAAACGGAGAAAATTGACCTGAACAAACTGCTGATCAAGAACGCTTTAATTGAACCGAGAGGAATTGAAACACCTTTTAAACTGGAAGAAGCATAGCCATGTACACCCTGCTTTAATTGAACCGAGAGGAATTGAAACGGTATCGTAGAAAACAAAAAGGATATGGCCGCGCGTGCTTTAATTGAACCGAGAGGAATTGAAACGCCGTTGGGGTTTGCATGGCGGAGGATAGTTTTTTGCTTTAATTGAACCGAGAGGAATTGAAACACGAGGCTGGTGGCGGGGTGCGCTTCGCCCCTGGTGCGCTTTAATTGAACCGAGAGGAATTGAAACCCTGCTGCATCTTGCGAGTAAGCAGGCGGAACCACCGCTTTAATTGAACCGAGAGGAATTGAAACGGTTTTCTACCGTGCGCTGCATGTGCTGGCTTTCCAGCTTTAATTGAACCGAGAGGAATTGAAACACACTTGTTTCCTTGCTGCTTTCATATCGCTGAAAAGGCTTTAATTGAACCGAGAGGAATTGAAACTCCCTTTTCGCCCTCTTTTTTAGGCCCGCTCTTGTAGCTTTAATTGAACCGAGAGGAATTGAAACGCTTTGATGTCGGCCAACACCTCGGCAGCAGCTTCCGGCTTTAATTGAACCGAGAGGAATTGAAACTCCAACAAACAACGGATGAGATTGCCGAATACAACCGCGCTTTAATTGAACCGAGAGGAATTGAAACATTTGCCCATTGGTTATAAACGAATGGCAACGAGGGCTTTAATTGAACCGAGAGGAATTGAAACATGGACAAACCGACTACATCAAGCGCAGCCGGTTTGCTTTAATTGAACCGAGAGGAATTGAAACTGAGCAAGATCATCATTCACGAAGGCTCCTCCTTGCTTTAATTGAACCGAGAGGAATTGAAACGCTTTCCGTAATTGATAGCTACGCCAAGCCGTGGGGCTTTAATTGAACCGAGAGGAATTGAAACAATGATTGCAAGTTTCCACTTTCGAAATATGCGGGGCTTTAATTGAACCGAGAGGAATTGAAACCTGTTACAACCTCTGACTTAACCGGGGGGGAAGTGAGCTTTAATTGAACCGAGAGGAATTGAAACATCGAAATACCGTTGGAGGAGCCAATCCGGTCCTGCTTTAATTGAACCGAGAGGAATTGAAACGGATGGCGCTGCGAAGCGTTACGTCGCTGGTATAATAGCTTTAATTGAACCGAGAGGAATTGAAACGGATGGCACCCACAATGGACAGGCAGTTTATACGCCGCTTTAATTGAACCGAGAGGAATTGAAACATTTCGGGCGAAAATCCAAAAGCATCTTTTGGAGCGGCTTTAATTGAACCGAGAGGAATTGAAACCCGATTTGGAGATAGCCGGGCAAGGCTGGATGCACGCTTTAATTGAACCGAGAGGAATTGAAACACACAAAGCCGCCCCGGACGGGCAATAACCAAAATTGCTTTAATTGAACCGAGAGGAATTGAAACGACAGCTCTACGGCTATTGTGGTTTCCTCCGGCGACGCTTTAATTGAACCGAGAGGAATTGAAACATGCTATTCGCTTCCGCCTCGGCGCGCGTGCTACCGCTTTAATTGAACCGAGAGGAATTGAAACAAGCGGTGGAAGGTGCGACCCACCGTTGCGTAGTCCGCTTTAATTGAACCGAGAGGAATTGAAACAGATGCCTGATGTGGCCGCTGTGTGGCCCGCGCAAGCTTTAATTGAACCGAGAGGAATTGAAACACTTGTATATTGTTGTGCCCAAGCTACCGGAAACCCGCTTTAATTGAACCGAGAGGAATTGAAACCCGAAGCCGGACGCGCCAAAGTCCCCCAAACAAACGGCTTTAATTGAACCGAGAGGAATTGAAACGAGGTATCTGAACGGCATACATGTACCTAAAAACTTTGCTTTAATTGAACCGAGAGGAATTGAAACACGCCGATTGTGGTGAGTTCCGGCGACCTGACCAGCTTTAATTGAACCGAGAGGAATTGAAACTTTGATAGCTCTTTGGCCGCTTACGGCGATGCAACGCTTTAATTGAACCGAGAGGAATTGAAACTTACTTTACTAAAATTCTGGCGCGGCCCCGCCCAGCGCTTTAATTGAACCGAGAGGAATTGAAACAATAAGGGTTGCAACGCTTCAATCCGGGCGAACTTAGCTTTAATTGAACCGAGAGGAATTGAAACAGGAAGGTCGTATGGCCGCCACTAAGGACGACAACGGCTTTAATTGAACCGAGAGGAATTGAAACTGGCCGGGTGAACGAGATTCGTCCAGCGCGTGACTGCTTTAATTGAACCGAGAGGAATTGAAACATCGGGAAGAGGTGATGGCTATGAGTAAAGTAAAGCGCTTTAATTGAACCGAGAGGAATTGAAACACAGGAAAACAACGACGCATGATATACGTCAGCGAGCTTTAATTGAACCGAGAGGAATTGAAACCTCTTGATGTCGTTTAAAATGTTTTCCATTTTCTACTGCTTTAATTGAACCGAGAGGAATTGAAACCTGGTGCAAAGAAAAAATAACGCACAGGCGCGGCGAGCTTTAATTGAACCGAGAGGAATTGAAACATAACCACGGCAAACCAACCGGGATTTATACCCGCGCTTTAATTGAACCGAGAGGAATTGAAACTCATTTTATTTTCGGTTTTTCGCAGATAGCCACCTCGCTTTAATTGAACCGAGAGGAATTGAAACTAAAACGCGTTTCCGGATTGGTGGCCGGAAAAACAGGCTTTAATTGAACCGAGAGGAATTGAAACAAAAAAAGTAAAAGGCTTTTTTCCTCTTTTGTTAGTTGCTTTAATTGAACCGAGAGGAATTGAAACGCGTCTTCAGTTTCCGGAATGCCACCGCGGCCAAACTGCTTTAATTGAACCGAGAGGAATTGAAACGCTGGTTGTAGGCAAACTGGTAGCGTTTCAGCTTTTGCTTTAATTGAACCGAGAGGAATTGAAACGAGAGCGTTTGGCGGGTAAGGGTATCCTGCGCGGCGCTTTAATTGAACCGAGAGGAATTGAAACCAAATTTTTTGATAACAACAACGTGTACGTTTCCAGCGCTTTAATTGAACCGAGAGGAATTGAAACAGGAAGTGAGGCCATAGCGGTTGACGATACCATTGGGCTTTAATTGAACCGAGAGGAATTGAAACTTTCACCGAAAGGGTTTTACCAAGTTCTACAATGCGGCTTTAATTGAACCGAGAGGAATTGAAACTATATTATGGACACGGAATAAAGAGAATAACAAAGGCTTTAATTGAACCGAGAGGAATTGAAACGGCTTTCGCGGCCTAGCACACGTTCGTTTTTTTGCGGCTTTAATTGAACCGAGAGGAATTGAAACTAATCCCAAAATCCCGCTCACTGCCGAGCGGGATTTGCTTTAATTGAACCGAGAGGAATTGAAACAATACGTTGGCGAAGTGCTGCTTAATGGCCGGCCGGCTTTAATTGAACCGAGAGGAATTGAAACGCATGGCTTTGGCAATGAGCGATTCTGGGCTGATTGCTTTAATTGAACCGAGAGGAATTGAAACCGCAAAGGGCTATCTGACCTTCCGCACGCACGTAGGTGCTTTAATTGAACCGAGAGGAATTGAAACTCTTTTTTTTGCGTTTTAAAAAGTTTCCGGAAAAGCGCTTTAATTGAACCGAGAGGAATTGAAACATCAGCAGGATTTCTTTGGCCGTCTTTTGGCCCTCCGGCTTTAATTGAACCGAGAGGAATTGAAA
>JAEWBT010000018.1 GCA_023391015.1 Bacteroidota bacterium | reverse complement strand
CCGATGTAGAGAAACACATCCATGTACGACAAGACGGCGGATTGCTTCATCACCATGCCTTCCAGACTGCGGTAGGCCGCGCCTTTAGCGGCGTCCAGCGTTAGCCCTTTGGAGATAAACATGCGCTCCAGCCCGGCCAGCCGGCCCTGCACCGCCGGGTCGTTCACGTCTAAATGCTGCCGCAGCGCCGCACTGTGCACCACGTTTTGGCGGGAGATAAACGTGGTAATCGCCGCAATCCCAAACGACCCGCCCAGCTGCCGCATCATGCCGGTAAAGGCCGCGCCCTCACCGATTTGTTTTCCTTTCAGGGTGGAAAGCGACAGGGTGGAAACCGGAATAAACAGCATCGCCATGCCCACGCCCCGCACAATCAACATCCAGAAAAACGCTTCGCGCGGCGTGTCGGGCGTCAGGATTTTATAACCCCAAAAGCTGTACACAAAAAACAAGGTAAAGCCCAGCGCCACCAAAAATTGTTGTTTCACGCCCTTACCAATCAGCCGCCCAATAAACGGCATCATAAAGGCCGTGGCCAGCGCCGCCGGAATCATCAGCGAGCCGGATTGCTGGGCCGTCCAGCCGAGCAGACTTTGGGTATAAAGCGGCACGATAAACGTGGAGCCATACAAGCCAAAACCCATGATAAACGACAGGATGGTGCCGGTGCGCAAATTCCCGTTTTTCAACACCCGAAGCTCTACCACCGGATACCGGAACGTGAGCTCGCGCCAGATGAAAAAGAAAAAACCCAGCACGGCGGTAATGGTGAGAAATAAGATGCTGCCGCTTTCAAACCAGTCTTCTTCGTGGCCGCGCTCCAGAATGTATTGCAACGCGCCCACCGTGATAGCCAGCAGGCCAATGCCCAGCCAGTCCACGTCTTTGGCCGCGCGCTTTTCGGCGTACTTCGGACTGCGGATGAATTGCAGCGTCAGGAACGCCGCAATCGCGCCGATGGGAATGTTGATGTAAAAAATGTACGGCCAGCTATAGTTGTCCACGATATAGCCGCCGAGCGGCGGGCCAAGCGTAGGCCCGATAATCACCCCAAGGCCGTAAATGGCCTGCGACATGCCCCGTTTTTCCGGCGGATACGACTCGGTGATGATGGTTTGGGAGGTTACCAGCAGCGCCCCGCCGCCAATACCTTGCAAAAGCCGGAAAAATACCAGTTCCCAGATGTTGGTGGCGTTTCCACACAGGAACGAACACACCGTAAACAGCATGATGGAAGCGGCAAAGTAGTTGCGCCGGCCAAATTGCTGCGAGAGCCAGCTGGTCATCGGCACGATAATCACGTTGCCGATAGCGTAGGCCGTAATCACCCAGCCCACTTCCGAAAGTGTCGCGCCCATGTTACCTTTCATTTCGTTGAGCGCCACGTTCACGATGGTGCTGTCCACGATTTCCAGCAGGGCACACATAATCGCGGTCAGGGTCACGATGACCCGCCGCGCGCCGTATTCTACCAGCGACGATTGTTGGTCTTGCACGGAAGGTTATTTTTCGTTGAGATAGACATCCACATCCACGTTCATACCCGGCCGGAGCTTTTTGAGCAACGGGTCTTGCGGAGCGGTAAAATCAATGCGCACCGGTACACGCTGCACCACTTTCACGAAGTTTCCGGAAGCATTGTCGGGCGGCAAAATGGCATTGCGGGAGCCGGTCAGCGGGGAGATAGAGGTGATTTTCGCACCAAACTCGTGGCCCGGAAAGGCATCCACTTCCACCACCACTTTCTGACCTTCCACCATTTTATTGAGCTGCGTTTCTTTAAAATTGGCCACTACCCACAGGCTGTTGCCCGCGACTACGGTAATAAGACTGGCCCCGGCCTGAATAAACTGGCCCGACTGCAGGTTCACCTTGGAAACATAGCCCGATTCCGGCGCGGTAATCACCGTGTAGCTGAGGTTCAGCTTGGCGTTTTCCACCGCCACTTCCTGTTGGTGCACCTGCGCGCTGGTCACCCCGATTTGCTGGCCGGTCGCGGCGCTTTGGGAATTCACCACCGACGTCTGGGCCTGGGCCGCCGCGCGCTGGCTTTCCAATACCTGCAACTGGCGCTCGGCGGTTTGCTTTGCCGCCAGGGCTTGTTCGTATTGCTGTTGAGTGATAGAGTGGTCTTTAATCAGGTTTTGATACCGTTTAAAGTCCTCGCCCGTGCGCCACACGTTCACGCGGGCGGCTTCAATCTGGGCGTTGGCCGTGGCCACCCCGGCGTTGGAAGTACTGATGTTTTGGCGGGCCGCCGAGGTTTGGGCGCGGGCCGCTTCCACACCGGCGCGGGCGGTTTGCAGCGCCGCTTCTGCTTGTTCCAAAACGATGGCTAGGTCGCGCTGGTCCAGCACCCCGAGCGTATCGCCTTTGTTCACAAACTGGTTGTCTTTCACCCGCACCTCGCTGATATAACCCGGAATTTTAGAAATCACCGGAACGATATTGGCTTCAATCTGCGCATCATCGGTGGTTTCGTGGGCTTGGGAGTGGCGGTATTTGGCAAAGCCGTATGCGCCGCCGCCAAGCAGCAATACGCCGAGTATGATGGGGAAAATCTTGGATTTCTTCTTGGCAGGCGCTGCGACAGTCACTTCTTCGGCAGCCGGTGCGTTTTGAGTAGGGGTTTCCATTGAAAATTAGAAAGGGGAGAAAAGAGAGCTTTTAAGAAGTAGAATTTCCGGAAATTCCGGACTTTTTAGGCTGTCATTTTAGGTTGAAATGCAGCGTGTCTTTAATGATTTTCCGGAAATTTCCGGATTTGCTATGCGGTCACCCCTCTTGTCATCCTGAGCTTGTCGAAGGATTGGAGAGGGGCCGGGGAGGCCGCTTATTCCGTAATCACGCTGCCCGTCGTCTGCAAGAGCCGGTAATACGCCAGCGCTGCGTCCGATTGCGCGTAGGAAACGTTGAGTTTGGTGGTGAGCAGCGCCGCGTCGGCTTCCAGCAGGTCGGTTACTGTGGCGAGGCCGTTGTCGTATTTATTCTTCACGATACGGGCGTTTTCCTCGGCTTGTTGCTGTGCTTTCTGATACACCGAAATCTTGCGCTGCGCCAGTTGCTGCGCCTGATAATCCTGGTTAATCTGCAGGCGAACCGCGTCGGAAAGATTGCGCTGATTGGCTTCCACTTCCAGTTGCTGCGCCTGTGCCTGATGAATGGCGTTTTTGGTTTTCCAGATGCTGCTCAGGTTGTATTGCAAGGCCAAGCCGCCGTTC
>JAEWBT010000154.1 GCA_023391015.1 Bacteroidota bacterium | reverse complement strand
GCACATTTCCGGAAATCCTGACATCGCCGTAGGCTTCAAAAAGACCTATCGCATTGCCGCCGTGCTCCACGGGCATCACCGTGTTGGCCTGCCCCCAGATCGAAACATTCTGCAACGAAAGGCGGAGGTCCACGAGGTCTTTGTATTGATAATCAAAATTCAGTCGCTGTCGGCTGCTCACCAGAGCGGCAGGATCTTCGCCTGGCAAGAGCGGCCGGAAAGCACCGCTCCGCCACTCGGCGCGGGGGCGCAGTTGGGCAGATACCGAAAAAGAAGTGCTGTCCTGTGCTTGGGCGACAGTGGCAGAAAGGACTCCGCAAAGCAGTGCGATCGGCAGAGCACGGAATTGAGGTTTCATAAAAAGCGTTTTTGGGAATTAAAAAAGCGGCGCTGGGCCGCTTTTTTCTTACAGGAATTTCTTTACTTCTGCAATGGTTTGGACATGGTCTTGTTCCAGCCCTTCTTTGCGGTAGCGGATAATGCCGTAAGGATCGAGGACGGTAATGATATTGCCGTGGGCAAAATTGCCGTCTTCGTCTTTTTCAAACTGGATGTCGAGCAGCACGCCAAGGTTGCGCACCGCATCTTCGCTGCCATGTAGCAGGGTAAAATTTTTATCCAGTTGTTGTTCTCCGGCATACGCTTTCAGCCGTTCGGGCACATCGCGGTCCACATCAAAGCTGACGAGTACAAAATGTACTTTGTCGGCGTCGGTGCCCAGTTGCTTTTCAATCTGCTGCATATCGGCAGTGAGGCGCGGACAGGCATAACCACAATAGGTGAACTCCATAGAGATGACTGTGGGCTTGCCTTTAAAATCGGACAGCAGCATCGGCCGGTTGTCTTGATTCCGGAACGTATCGGGCAGCTGGTACAGGCTTTGGGCCATTTCGGCTTCAGAAGGCTGCGGCGCTACATGAACCGTCTGCGGCTGGGGCGCTGCATTCTTGTCGGCATCAGCCTGGCAGGAAAGCAGGGAAAACGGAAGGACGAGGAGCCCGAAAAAAATGTTTTTCATCATTAAAGGTCTTTGACGCAGCGAAAGCCGAGGTTGGGAATACAATATTTCCCTTTGAGGCTGCCGCGATAACTAAAGCGCAGAAAGCCGGCATAGTCTTCTTTGTTTTGAACACCCAGCGAGCCGGCGGCGCAAAAAAGCTGGGCTTCATCGCTGGTGCTGCCCCGCGAATCGCCGGAGCTGACGAAGCTGTTGAAATCAAACACCCATTCCCACACCAGTCCGTGCATATCCCAGAGGCCGTATTGGTTCCGGAACGTGCTTTTTATGGTGGGCAGTTGGGCGGGGTTGGGCTTGCTATACCATTCGAGGATATAGGCAATCAGTTTTTTGTTGCCCAGGTTTTCGGGGCGGCCATTTCCGGCCAGCTCCCATTCGGGCACTTTTGGAAGGCGCTTTCCGGCCCAGGCGGCGTAGGCACGGGCGGCAAACCAACTCACATTCACCACCGGCGACTGCGGATTATTGTATTTGCCGGGACCGATTTCCACATCGCCTTTCCAGTGGTTGAGGTAGTTCTGATCGGCGAAGAGCGGATTGACACGGCTTTTCTGCCATTGCGGGTTGGCTTTCACAAACTCCAGAAACTCGGCATTGGTAACCGGGGTTTCATCCATTCGGAACCCTTTGACCTGAATCGGTTTGTTGATTTCCCGTTTAAGAAAAGGCTGGTAAGAGCCAGAGGGCACGATTACCATTTTCTTGGCAGTGGCCAGCCGACCCGGAACTTTATCAGTGCCCTGTGCGAAGACAGGAAGCGCCAGCAGGCACAGCCACAGCGCCCATATCCGCACCAGGCCGAAGGATTGTTTCCAACACCTGGGAGAGAAAGCTGAAGGAAAACCTTCGGACCTGGAACGGATAGCCATAGCTGCTGTGTGGTTTTAGAGTTTAATTAATAGACACCCCCGGCATTGCTCTTCACGGGCTGCTCTTTCACTTTGTGGAAAACATCCGGGTTTTCCGCGCCGCTCACCTTGATCTGAGCCAGAGCGCCTTTATGGAAGGTCCGGTACAGGGCGTGGTCCACAATATTGAGGGTGCCGGGCACTTCTACGTGCATATCCACGATGGCAGAGCCGCCGGCCGGAATGGTAGTGGTTTGAACGTTGTGGTTGATAGAACTTCCACCTTCAACATACACGCGGTCAAAGATTTCGCCGATGACGTGAAAAGAAGAAGTGAGGTTCGGTCCACCGTTGCCTACATACAGCCGGACGGTTTCGCCCACATTGGCCTGGAGCGCATTTTTGCCGGTATTGGCGCGTACGCGACCGTTGAACAGTACGTAAGTCGGGTTTTCGTCAATAGCTTTCTGTTCGTCGAACTCCTGCAGGCCCGGCGCTTCAAACTTGCCTTTGGTATAGAAATCGCCCTGCATCACGTAGTACTCGCGATCCACTTTCGGCAGGCCGGCAGCAGGCTCTACGAGGATCAGACCATACATACCGTTGGCGATGTGCATGCCCACCGGACCAGTCGCGCAGTGATAGACATACAGACCGGGGTTGAGCGCGCGGAAGTGGAAAGTGGCGCTCTGACCGGGTGCTACGTTGGTGGCTTCGGCACCGCCGCCGGGGCCGTTTACCGCGTGCAGGTCGATGTTGTGAGAAACTTTGCTGTCGGCAGCGTTCTTGAGGGTAAACTCTACCATATCGCCTTCGCGAACGCGAAGAAAGCTACCGGGAACAGTGCCGCCGAAGGTCCAGAAAGTGTATTCGGTGTTGTCGGAGATTTTCATAACCTTTTCAATCACTTCCATGGTCACCTTCACCCGCTTGGGTGAAGTGTAGGTCAGTGGCTTGGGCACCAGGGGCGGTGCAGTCATCTCAGCCACTACTTCACCGGTCAGCACGGTGTCGGGCCAGTGGCGGGCAAAGGTTTTGTCATCACCGGCTTTGTTGCCGGCGTTGCCGGTGCTTCCGGGCGTACAGGAAGCGAACAGTCCGGCGGCTACGAGCGCCGCAGCGCAGGTGGCCTGTTGGAGAAAGGAGGGCATTTTGAGGCGCATCATGGTGTTGCGGATTAAAGAAGAAAAATGTTTTAAAAGGTTCTTGCGAATAAAAGTATTGTGTTGCTTTTATTACGATGTAAAATTGGCCTTGTAAAGCTTCCCGGAAAATGATATTTGTCAGCTTTTTTCATGATTCTGGGTAGCTTTTAAGGGGTGCCTATCGGGAAGAACAACGCGATTCCCGGAATTCAGGCACACAACTGCCCATGCCCGGTCTGCCCGAAAGCAAAGAGGCATATATTTAAACGCTTTTTCATGCATCGAGGCCAGCTGCTGTATTTTAAAGCCGGAAAATTTCCGGAAATTGCTGCTACCGGCTTAGCATCGGCGGTCCCGAAAGCAGCTTCGGCTGGGAGATATTATTGATTCAATCAAAAGTCAGGTTTTTGGTGTCAAATGCCACATCGCTAAACAGCGGTTCCGGAAATTTCAGGTCTTTGTGGAGTACAATCGGCGGCGGTGGGGCCGGGCGCTTTTTCGGCTTCGTTTGGGCAAAGGCCGTTGCGGAAACGGCAGCAGCCAGCAGGAGGAAAAGAAACGCTTTTTTCATGGAGGAGATTTCCGGAAGAGCGTTTCTAATTGTGTGCCGGGGGAGGGGGATTTTCCGGAAATATTCTCTGTTGGGGAAGTTTAGAAATACGCCTAGCACATCTCTAACAATTTTTCGCCGCCCATTCATATACCTCCTCCAAATTACAGCCCATCGTCCGGCAGCTGGTCTTGAGGTGAAGCGCCGGAATTTCCTTTTCATTGCCCCAAACCGGAATGGTGCGAGAGCCTTTCTTCGTCCACTGGTCGTGGCTGGCGGCTGTGCGGCTGTAAGCGTAACCTTTAGAGCGCAGAAAAGCTTCCCAACACTTGGTTGGTAATGGTTTGTAAGCCATCAGGCCGCCAAGGCAAGGTTAACACGCTCTACGCTGTCTGGTTCGGCATTAAGTTCTTGCAACACGCTGGCCTCGTCTATCGGTGCTTTTGAGAACTCTTTCCGGAAATACTTATCGGGTTTCCAGCCCAGTTTTGTGAGTTCGCTTTGTATGATTTCCGCTTTGCTTTCTACCAGAAATTTGAGAAACTCATTAATGGAGAAATTAAACATCTCTATTGCTTTCTCCTTGGTGTCGCCATAGCCGGAAATTTCTAAAGAAGGGCAATACACAATATGCTGCCTGGTATGCTTGTCTATGCAGTAAAGGCCCAAAACCTGCCCAACTATTTTCTTTTGGGCTTGGTCCACCTTCAGGTTTTCAAAATTGTGCAGCATAGTTCTGCAATATTACTTCTTATAAAAGAATTCTTCGCTCCTACAAATACCCGCCCGTAGCGCTTTCCTTTACATCCTTCATTCCTTCCGGCGCACCTTCGTAAATCAAATACCCGCCGCCTTCGCCGCCTTCCGGACCAAGGTCAATCACCCAGTCGGCGGATTTAATCACGTCGGTGTTGTGCTCGATCACCAGGATGCTGTGGCCTTCGTCAATGAGGGCGTTAAAGGATTGCAGGAGCTTTTTAATGTCGTTGAAGTGCAGGCCGGTCGTTGGCTCGTCAAAGATGAACAGCACTTTTTGCTTGCTAGCGCCCTGCCCCAGGAAAGTCGCCAGCTTTACGCGCTGCGCCTCGCCACCCGAAAGCGTGTCGGAGCTTTGCCCCAGCTTGATATAGCCCAGCCCCACATCGGAAAGCGGCTTCAACGCCTTTACGATTTTCTTTTCATCCCGGAAAAATTCCAAGGCTTCGTCCACGCTCATCTCCAGCACGTCAAAAACGTTTTTGGTGCCGTAGGTTACTTCCAGCACCTCGTCTTTAAAGCGGCGGCCCTTGCAGCTTTCGCACAAGAGGTGCACGTCGGCCAGAAACTGCATTTCCACCACCACCTCGCCCTCGCCCTTGCAGGTATCGCAGCGGCCGCCGTCGGTGTTAAAAGAAAAGTGCTTGCCTTCGTAGCCGCGCATCTTCGCCAGCGGCTGCTTTTCAAACAATTTCCGGATTTCGTCCCACGCCTTCACGTACGTCACCGGGTTGGAGCGCGACGACTTGCCAATCGGGTTTTGGTCCACCAGCTCTACGCCGTCAATCAATCCAATATCGCCGGTCAGGGCGCGGTGCAGGCCGGGCTTGTCGGTGCCGGTGCCAAAATGCTTTTGCAGGGCCGGAAACAAGGTGCATTTAATCAGGGTCGTTTTCCCGCTGCCGGAAATTCCGGAAACCACCGTCAAAACGCCCAGCGGAATGTCCACCGTAATGTCTTTGAGGTTGTGCTGCCGCGCGCCCTCTAAGTGCAACGCGCCCTTCGCCTTCCGCTTCTTTTTGGGAACCTCAATCTCCAACGCACCGGAAAGGTACTGTCCGGTAAGGCTTTTCGGGTTTGTAACAATCGCGTCGTAATCGCCTTCGGCCACCACTTCGCCGCCGAGGTAGGAAGCCAGCGGACCCATGTCAATGATGTGGTCGGCTTCGCGCATCATCATCTCGTCATGCTCCACCACCACTACGGTGTTGCCCAAATCGCGCAGGTTTTTGAGCACGCCAATGAGCCGGGCGGTGTCGCGCGGGTGCAGCCCAATGCTCGGCTCGTCCAGAATGTACAGCGAGTCGGTGAGGTTGCTTCCGAGAAACTTCGTCAGCTGAATGCGCTGGCTTTCCCCGCCGCTCAGCGTGTTGGCCGTCCGGTTCAGCGTGAGGTAGCCGAGGCCCACATCCAGCAGTGTTTTGAGGCGTTGGTTGATTTCAATCAGAATGCGCTTGGCAATCTGTTGTTCCGCTTCAGAAAGCTGGATGTTTTGGAACCAATCGGCCAGATCCGTTACCGGCATTTTCAAAAGATCGGCAATCGTCGCACCGCTTATTTTTACATACAGGGCTTCCTTACGCAGCCGCGAGCCGCCGCAATCGGGGCACAGCGTACGTCCGCGGTAGCGGGCCTGCATAATCCGGTATTGAATCTTGTACAGGTTCTCCGATACCATCTGGAAAAAGTCCTTGATGCCCTGCACGCGCCCGCCGCCGTTCCAGAGCAGGTCGTATTCTTTTTGGGTCAGGTCCATCACCGGCTTGTGCACCGGGAAATCCATCTTCGCGCCCTGCCGCACAAAATCGTCTTTCCAAAGGCCCATTTTCTCGCCTTTCCACGGCGCCACCGCGCCTTCGTACAC
>JAEWBT010000120.1 GCA_023391015.1 Bacteroidota bacterium | reverse complement strand
GTTCACCACCATCATGTAACTCACAAAAAAGATGGCTTCCTGGGACAGCAGCGCAATCACGTCCAGATTGCCCAACGCCGGATTCACAACCGTGCTGCGCGCCTGGAACGCCTGCAAAGAGGTGATTTTGGCTTTAAAATGTTCTGCTTTTTCAAACTCCAGATTTTCGGCGGCGCTTTGCATTTCGCCTTTCAGGGCCTTCACCACTTCGCCGGTGTGGCCTTTGAGAATGTGGCGCACCTGTTGCAGGCCTTCCGCATAATCCAGTTCGGTTTGCAGCGCCTGACACGGCCCTTTGCAGTTGCCCAAATGGTATTCCAGACACACTTTGTATTTGCCCCTGGCAATCTGCGACGGCGCGAGGTTCAGGTTGCAGGTGCGCAGCGGAATGTTTTGCTTGATGATTTCCAGCAACTCGCGCACGCGCGTGACGCCGGTAAACGGCCCCAAATACTCGCTTCCGTCGCGGATCAGGCGGCGGGTGAGAAACACACGGGGAAAATGTTCTTTTTTAATGACGATATACGGGTAGGTCTTATCGTCTTTGAGGTCGATATTGAAGCGCGGCTGGTAGTGTTTTATCAGCGAATTTTCCAGCAAAAACGCGTCGTGCTCGGTGCCGGTAATGGTAAATTCAATGCGGTGGATGAGCTCGACGAGGCGACGCGTCTTGTAGTTATCCACGTTTTTGTTGAAGTACGACGCTACGCGTTTGCGCAGGTCTTTGGCCTTGCCGACATAGAGCAGCTCTTCGGTGGCCGAAAAATATTTGTAGCAGCCCGGCTCGTGCGGGATGGAAGGGGCTACTTTCTGGAATTGGTCTTTGGTCATCAGCAACAGAAAACCAGCCTGACAAAAACACTATTCTTCGTCCGACCGGTTTATCAAAAAACGGTATTCCACCCGAAAGGTTTTGTCGGGGCCAATAAGGGAAGCGGCCTGCTCCTGAATCTGAATGATTTTCCGGGGTGCGTAGTACAGCTTTTTCCGGCTGCTGCTCCAGAAATCGCCGGTTTCTACCTCGGCCAAAAGACTTTTGACGCGGTGGGTTTCGGCGTCGGCGCTAATCATCAGGCGGCGCACCGGCAGCTTCGGCTCGGCGGCTTCGTACACGTAGTTTTCGGTAAACGTCGTCTGGTCCTCAAAAGTGGAAAACCGGTAACGGTCCAGAAATTTTGGCTGCCCGATGTCGGTGCTCAGAAACTCGCGGTACACGGGTGCCCAGTTTTCAGTGGGCAAGGCCACGATGGATGTATCGCGTTGCCCGTTGATTTCTACCACTTTTTCGAGCGTATAGATCTCGTTGTGCAGCAGTGCCACCTGGTCGGCCACAAATTGTGCGGTAGAGAAGTAGGTGCCTTCTACCGAGTCGTTTCCCGGTACAGCGGCTTCTGTCGGACCTTTTTTACAGGAAGCCCCGGCAAGCCCCAACAGGAGCAAAAGCAGATATTTTTCCGGAAATTTCATTCCCTTTAAAGCCATTGTTAATCCGGTAATAGAAGGCTATTTGGTTTAGCAGGCGCAGGCTGCAACATAATCCGACGAAAGCGCAGCTTTGGCTGAACAGTCACGGTTAAAAATTTGACAGCGACTTTGTCATTCTTGAAAGAATCTCTTTTTCATTTCCGAATTTTTAACTGCCAGTGGAAAGCTGAAGGGATCCTTACCAGGATGACAAAGATTACGTAGCGAATAGCCCCTCTTCACCGCCTGATACAAAACGCTACAACGCTGGCCCAACAGTTTTTTCCGGAAATCTTATCCGCAAAACGACCCTTACCGCGCCACGCTCACTGCCCGGGTTTCGCGAATCACGGTTACTTTAATCTGCCCCGGAAACTGCATTTCCTTTTGGATTTTATCGGCAATGTCAAACGACAACTGGGCACTTTCGCCGTCCGATACTTTCTCGGCTTCCACCATCACGCGCAGCTCGCGGCCCGCTTGAATGGCGTAGGCTTTTTCCACCCCTTTATAGCTCTGCGCCAGGGCTTCAAGATCTTTAATCCGCTGGATGTATTGCTGCATCATCTCGCGCCGTGCACCGGGCCGCGCGCCGGAAATGGCGTCGCAGGCCTGGATAATCGGAGAGATGATGTACTGCATTTCCATCTCGTCGTGGTGCGCGCCAATGGCGTTAATCACCGCCGGGTGCTCGCCGCCTTTCTCGGCTAGTTTGGCCCCCAGCAAGGCGTGACTCAGCTCGGTTTCTTCGTCGGGCACCTTGCCGATGTCGTGCAGCAGACCGGCGCGTTTGGCCAGCTTCACCACCTTTTGGCTCAGGCCCAGTTCTGCCGCCATGATGCCGCACAGCGTGGCCGTTTCCTTGGAGTGGTGCAGCAGGTTCTGGCCGTAGGAAGAGCGGTACCGCATCTTGCCCACCATCCGCACCAAGTCTTTGTGCAAGCCGTGGATGCCTAGTTCAATAATGGTGCGCTCGCCGATTTCCAGAATCTGCTCTTCGAGCATTTTCCGGGTTTTCTCCACCACCTCCTCAATACGGGCAGGGTGAATGCGGCCGTCCTGAACCAGCTTTTGCAGGGCCAGACGGGCTACCTCGCGGCGCAGCGGGTCGAAGCACGAAAGCACAATCGCTTCCGGGGTGTCGTCGATGATTAAATCCACACCGGTAGCGGCTTCCAGCGCGCGGATGTTACGGCCTTCTCGACCAATAATCTGCCCTTTCACCTCGTCGCTTTCGAGGTTAAAAACCGTGACCGCGTTTTCAATTGCCTGCTCGGAGCCGGTGCGCTGAATGGTTTGGATAATAATCTTTTTGGCTTCCTTGTTGGCGTTGGCCTTGGCCTCTTCCATAATGTCTTTCACGTGCGCCATCGCTGCGGTGCGCGCTTCCTCCTTGATGGATTCCACCAGTTCGGCGCGGGCTTCCTCGGCGGTTTTTCCGGAAACTTTCTCTAGCGCTTCGCGGTAGCGGGTCTGGTGCTGCTCCAGGTCGGCCTGCAGGAGGGCCAATTCTTCACCTCTGGCGGTAGTAGCGGCCAGTTCTTTCGCCAGTTTTTCGCGCTCGGCGTCGTTCTGGGCAATCACTTTCTGAAACTCCACTTTTTCCTTTTGCAACTCCTGCCGTTCTTTTTGCAGCGCTTGATATTTCTCGGTGTTGCTTTGCTGGTGTTGCTTCAGCTTGGTTTCGTTTTCGGTGAGGCGGGCGGTGCGCTGGCGCACTTCCTCGTCGTGTTTTTCCTTAAGCTCTAAAAAGTGTTGTTTGGCTTCAACCGCTTTGTTTTTCTGAATGGTTTCGGCTTGACGGGCGGCGTCTTCGAGCAGTCGTTTAGCTTGCGTTTCGGCTTCGGCGATTTGCGCCTGGGTGTTTTCAGAAGAGAGTATTTTGCCGATAAAAAAGCCAACTACTAAAGCAACTAAGCCGATAATTATAAGTAATAATCCATTGTCCATAAGATAAAGTCCCGTGCGAAAAGTCGTTTTTAAACTAATTAAAGAAGAGAGAACTTCCGGAAACCTTATAAAAAAGGCTTATTTTCCGGAAATTAGCTTACAAAGATAAGGGAATAGGCGGTAGGTCTTTGGCCGTTTCAGCCTGCTTTCCGTATTCCCTTTTCGAAAGGCAGGGCTGCTATCCTGCAAGCCTTATTTTTGCCCTACTTCATGGCTGCTCACCCGCTTTTTGTTTGTACAGTTTACGCTGCGCCCTTGCGGGCTACAGCTTCGCATCGCGCCGAGCAGGTGAGCCAGGTTCTTTTTGGAGAAACAGCGTTTTTGCTGGAAGAAAATGGCGATGGCTGGTGTAAAATTCAGTGTGTGTGGGATGGTTATGAAGGCTGGTGCCGACGCTCCATGTTGCATCCGGTTGCCCCCAGCGAAGTGCGGACTGCCAATGGGCAACAAACCGTTGTCAACAACAAAAGCTCTTTAACGCTTGAGGCAGGCCATGAAATGATGCTACCGCCTGGTGCAATCCTTTGGAATCTGCGCGGCGGACTGGTGGATATTGGGCCGGTGAAAGGCTGTTTTAAAGGCCGGCGTGACAAGCTCTCCAACCTGCAAACGGCCCATCCGCAACCTGTGGACTACGCCTTTCTGTAC
>JAEWBT010000108.1 GCA_023391015.1 Bacteroidota bacterium | reverse complement strand
GGAAATTTCTTTTAAAAGAGGGTAAAAGGCGGCGCGAAAGTACGAAAGGAAAGCCGGATTGCCGAACCCGGCGCTGTCAATATTGCTGATAATGACATTAGGCCGAAAAAACGACCCCTGTAACAACAACGGTACAATGCATCTCCCCGGACACAAGAAAATTTCCGGAAAACAAGCCTGTTTTCCGGAAATTTTGTGCGCTCGTAAAAGAAATTGGGCTGGCGGTTTTCGCTATCGAAACGCTTCGTGAGCGATGTCCTGCATGTCGATGCCGTTGTGGCTTTCGTCGTAGATGCACTGTCCGTCTTTGATAATCAGAATCTGCGGGCTTTCGTGATGAACGCCAAATTCATCGGCCACCTGATTGGACAGCCCGCGGTTGTTGATGAGGTCGAGATAGTAGAAGTCGACGCCTTCGGGCGCTTGCGCGCGCTCGAGGCGGCCTTTGGCCATCGCAGAAATACTACAGCGGATGCTGTGTTTAAAAATCACGACCGGCTTTTGAGCGCTTTCAGTTTTGATAGTTGCCAGTTGGGAAGGGTCACTGAGGATTTTCCAATTCATAAACAAAGAAGGGCAAAAGAAGTGCCAGTACTGATTTGTGGGTGGCTAAGTGAAAAGAAGCCTGCATGCAATTTTGGTAAGAGCTCCTGTAAAAAGTCAACAGGCCGAGCGACAGCTCATTAAAAACACCCTAGCTTCCCATTATCTAAAGAGCATAACATAAAAAAAGCGTGATTGCATCGCGCTTTTTTTATCGGTCTAGCTTTTTCATCAAAGCCTTCCGGGCAAAGTGAATACGGCTTTTGATAGTACCAAGCGGCTCTTTCAGAAAGTCGGCAATCTCAGCGTATTTGTAGCCGGCATGGTGCATTTCAAAACACAAGCGAAATACCGGCGGAAGCTCTGAGATAGCAGATTGAATTTCGCCCATCCGCACGTTGGAAAAACCATCGTTCCGGGCAATCTCGCCCATGTCAAACTGGAATACCTCGGTTGGGGCCTCGCTGCTCACTTTAGTAAAGCGTTTGTTGCGACGATACTGATTGATGAAGATGTTGCGCATGATAATGCACAACCAGCCTTTCAGGTTGGTACCCCATTGATACTTGTCGCGGTTGCTCAGGGCGCGGAGCATCGTTTCCTGATACAAGTCTTTAGCATCTTCGCCATTATTTGTAAGCGAAAGGGCGTAAGGATGAAGAAAATCACTGCTGCTTAATACCAGGCTGTCGAATTCGAAATGGGTCATTTTGTTTAGCGTTTGTCTCCCTAAAAGTACACAAATAATGCCACAAAATCACCGTTTTGTTTAAGTCCGCAACAAATTTTCTTAAACAAATTTCCCGACTTCTTTCAAATCATCTGTGTTGAAAACGCTAACACAAAATACTCTTAATCAACCTTTTATAAAAATATATTTAGACCATAAAGAAGGAACAACCTTCAGTAATTCTGGTAAAGAAATGTAAAAAAACTCCCTTCCCGGTTTTGCACGTTTTGTCAGGTGGTTTCTGCCAGCTTAAAAAGCCCTTTTGGCAGTTATAAGGCTTCAATTTTGTCACGTACTTCGGTGAGCGTAAACAGGTATGTCAGGTTCGGCAACTGGGGCAATTCTAATCCACCCAGCGCTGCGCCGGAAACATAGCAGTGCACGTTGGAAGGCACGCTGTCTGAAAGTCTTTCCAGATACCGCTGAATCTGCGAAGGATGGGGATTGGTGGTCAGATGCACATACAAACACTTCACGCCCCGCTTTTGAATATAGCGCTGCACCTCGGCCAGCGGCGTATTCGCGCCAATATAAACCGGCGATTTCCGGGCTTTGCGCAGCAGGTAAAACACATACATCAGGCTGATGTCGTGAAACTCGCCCTCGGGCAAAAACAACAATACCGCATCGCCTTCTCCACAGGGCTTGATGGCATCGGCAGCAGCAGCAATTTTCCGGAAAATAATGTTGGCCGCCATGTGCTCCTGACTGGGTTCCAGTCGCTCGGTAATCCACATAATGCCAATCTTCTCCAGGTAGTGAAACAGCAAGTGTTCCACGGTTACTTCCAGGCCATGCTTTTCAATAAAAACATTTATTTTCTCTTCCAACCCCACTGCGTCTAAGTCCAGCGTCCGTTCAATCATTTCATTGACCTGCAATTGCAGCCGGAAAGCAGGGTCGGCAATCTTGCCAATCAGGGAGGTCATTTCCTCCGGCGACATTTCCCGGATGCGCGAAATCTTAAACCCATAATTGTTCAGCAAGGCAATCCGCAGGGCCAGCTTCAGGTCTTCCGAATCATAGTAGCGGATGTTCGTAGCCGTCCGCTTGGGTTGCAGGATGCCATAGCGCTGCTCCCAGATCCGGATGGTATGCGCCTTAATGCCGGTGATGTGTTCTAAATCTTTGATGCTGAAACGATCCATAGGAGAGACAAAAGACGATAGACAAAAGAGGATTTCGTGAAGGTTAAACCCGTATTCGCCTTTTGGTATTTAAATCCCAAAAGCCAACCTTCATTTCCGGAAATAATCACCCGCTCAGCCTTTAAACCCGGCTGTCTTTACCCTTACAACGTCCGAATTTCCGGAAAGGTTTAGCTCACGCGCTTCAGTTCGCGCACGAGGCTGTCGGCGGAGCCGCCAAAACGCTCCGCAACCGCCCGGGCGCGAAAGTCAAAAATGGTTTCCAATTCCCGGCGCACAAGGGCTGCATTGGCCACGCGCCCCAGCACGCCAAGCGGCACTTCGTAGTGCACAATGTCGGTCATCAGCACGCCGCCGTCCTTTTCTTCAAAATGATGCTGGTGATGCCACAGCCGGTACGGCCCACGGCGCTGTTCATCCACAAACAATTTGCCTTCCTCCACAGCGGTGATTTCCGTCATCCAGAATAAGGGAATGCCCAGCAGCGGCGCTACCTTGTAGGTAATAATCTGGCCGGGATAAATGCCCTGCGGCAGGTCGCCGGACGTCACCCGGAAACCCATCTTTTTGGGCGTGATGGCTGCCAAGTTAGCGGCGTTGGAGAAAAAATCCCATACCTGCGCGCGCGTTGCCGGAATCCACTGCTGCCGGCGAAGTCGATAAATAGCCATTGAAGAAAACGTTGGTTTCCAAAACCAACAGCCGGCTCAGGAAATGGTTTTGGGGAAAAACCATTTTCCACACAACCGGATGCAATGATGGAATACCCATGCCGCGCCATACATCCCAAAAATCATCGCCAGCGAAGACAGCAAATCGCCCCGCAAGAGGTGGAACAGCAATACCAGCATTACCGGATAAAACAACGCCCGGAAACTCACATCGCCTTCCGCTGCCCGCCGCAGCCGCCAATGCCAGTAGTAACAATCATACTGCCGGGCCAGAATGGCAAATAAAATGTAGTAGACCAAAGCGCCGATCCAGCCAAAGTCGATAAAACCCTCTGCCAGCAAGGGGCTGGAAACATTGATAAAAGCCTCACCGGATTTTTGCCGGATCAGCGCGCCGCTGCCAATGCTTTTTTGAGGCCAATATTGCCGGGGTACGGCAAAGGCCAGGGCGGTCTGCAACTGCCGGCCTTTTTGCAGCCCGTTGCTATCCGTAAAAGAGAGCGTATTGCAGAGCTGCGTGTAAGCATCGAAATCGCCCATCCGGAAGCTCCAGGCATAGACCTGCGCCGGTTGGCTGATAGGCGGGAGCATACGCTCGCTCGTGCGCCGGGCCACCTGCCATAAGGGGAAAAAGAAAAACACCGCTGCCAGCATGAAAAGCGTAAACGCCTGCCGGTGGCGCTGCCAGTAAGCGCCCCCAAAAGAAAGCATGAGACTTATCACCACCGCAGCAGACAAGGTCCGGGGCATGGCCAGGGGAAAATTGACCAATAATCCAACCCCCAACACCGACATCATCAGGATTCTGGGAATGCGCCGCAGCCGGTAGAGGAAAACCGAGAGCAGCATCAGGTACAACGCTGGGCTGCGAATGGCTTTTTCCACCATCAGGAAAACGGCGTCGGACACGCGGTCGCGCCATTTGTTGAGAATGTCTTTCTGCAGGAACAGCGCATCGGCCCCGATTATCAAAAAATAACCCAACGCCAGCAACACAAAAATGCTTAGTCCCACCGTAGCGTACGCCCGAACCCAACGACTGGTAATGCGTTCCGGAAAGAGCGGCGTCTTAAAGGCACTGGTGGCCGCCAGCACATAACGCGTAAGCTGATACACAACGAAGCCTGAAAAAATCAGCAGGTTGGCGCGCAGTACGCCTTCCAGCGACGGCACTGCGTCCCAGGCCAGTTTTCCGGTGGCCACTTGCACGGCCGGAATAATGGAAAGGAAAATCAGATTGAACAGCCAGAACATCCGGTTGATGGAATAGGGCTGACGGTCGCGGAAAAGGGCAGTGGAGGTCGTCCAGACGTTGAGCAGAAACGTGGCAACCGTCCAGTGCCAAAGCAGGGTGCCTTCTCCAAAGTAAAAGAGAAAGCCCCCCGTGAAAAGCACCGGCAGCAACACCCACCACGGGAATCGTTTGATTCGTTCCGTCAAAATCCGCAGACTGTTTTTTTATTTGGGCAGCAAGCTAAAACATTTTTGGATGGGATGCCCTTTGGGTGTTGGAGTTTCACCTTGGATGGTGTTGGAGCCCTTTGGGCGTTGGAAGTGTTGAGCAGTATTTCCGGAAATTCCCGGGACCTGACAGGTCAAGGCTGGAGTGAAACGGAAGCCGCCGAGCGTGTAAGGTCAGAAGTACGATTTCTGGGAAAGCACATTTTCCGGAAAATCTCATCAGAAAACAACGCTGACCTGACAGGCTCCTGCGCTTCGCTGCGGACCTGTCAGGTCCCGGGAATTTCCGGAAATCCATCTTCTATTTTAGGAACCCTTCAACCCGCTCAACGTTCTCAACCTTAGAAAGCCACCTCCAGCAAACAAAAGGGTCGTAATTTCATTATTAACCGGAGGCTTCCCCACTTTACCCCAAACACCATGAGCAGTTATATTTTTTCGCAACGCCCCGAAGGCGGCGAAGGCCAGTCGCCCTTCGACCAGCTGTTGCCGCTTTTTATAGAAATTCTCCAACACACTTCCGGCAATGCCGACGAAGCGATGGCCTGGCTCACCGAGATTGACAAAGAACACGGCCTGACCACCGACGACTATGGCATCGGCGATTTCTTGCAGGATCTGAAAGACAAAGGCTATATCCGCGAAGACGACGGCGACGGCTCGATTTCCATCACGCCCAAGACGGAGCAAGGCATTCGCAAGCGCTCGCTCGACCAGATTTTCGGGAAGATTAAGAAAGGAAAATCCGGCAACCACCGCACCGTTTTTACCGGCAGCGGCGACGAAGCCAATTCCGACGTGCGCCCGTACCAGTTTGGCGACCCGCTCGACAGCATCAACTACAGCAACAGCATCCACAACGCCTTTGTAAATCGCGGGATTGAAAAATTTTCACTGCACGAGGAAGACCTCGAGATTCAGGAGCGCGATTTTAAATCGCAGACCTCTACGGTGCTGATGATTGACCTCAGCCACTCGATGATTCTGTATGGAGAAGACCGGATTACGCCGGCCAAGAAAGTGGCGATGGCCCTGTCCGAGCTCATCACTACGCGCTATCCGAAAGACACGCTCGATATTGTGGCCTTTGGCAACGACGCGTGGCCGGTTTCGATTAAAGATCTGCCGTACCTGGAAGTAGGGCCGTACCACACCAACACGGTAGCCGGACTGGAGCTGGCGGCCAACCTGCTACGCCGCCGCAAATCTCCGAACAAGCAGATTTTTATGATTACCGACGGCAAGCCGACGTGCCTGAAGATTGGAAATAAGTACTACAAGAACCCATACGGGCTGGACCAGAAAATCCTGAGCCGGACGCTGAACCTGGCGGGGCAATTACGGCGGTTGAAGATTCCGGTCATTACGTTTATGATTGCCCGCGACCCGTATCTGCAATCGTTTGTGCGGGAGTTTACCGAGGTCAACGGCGGCAAGGCGTTTTACTCGTCGCTGGATGGGCTGGGCGAATATATTTTTGAGGATTACCAGCGGAACAAACGGCGGACGGTGCGGTAAGCGGCATGGGTTTTCACCCAACTAAAAGGCAAAAATGCCTGTCTCTAAAGCTGCTGTGTTTTCTTTTGCCGTAGCTTTATAGAAGCCGGAAAATTTCCGGAAATTTCCTTTTCCCCGACCATGAAAAAGACTCTGCTTTATACCTTTCTGCTCTCGACGCTGGCCGCTTCCTGTAGTCGCAAAGACCCCGATCCGGTGTTGAGTTCCGGAAAAGTGGCAATGCGGTTCAAAAATATGGCCGGCACAGAGCCCCTGAAATTTCAGGACGCGTGGTACCGCAATGCACACGGCGACTCGTTTAACGTTACGCTTTTTGCGTATTACATCACCAACATCCGGCTCAACAAAGCCGACGGCAGCGGCGCCTACGTACAGCCGAACAGCTATTACCTGCTCGATGGCTACAACCGGCCCGCCACCATGAATTTTGACATTGACAGCATTCCAGACGGCACCTATAATTCCATCACGCTGACGATTGGCGTGGACAGCGCGCGAAACACCGCCGGAGCCGGAACCGGTGCACTCGATCAGATCTGGGGGTATTATTGGGGCTGGAACAGCGGCTATATTTTCCTGAAATTTGAAGGGTACAACTCTGCTGCCGCCAACGCCCAAAAACTGGAATACCACATTGGCGGCTACCAGGGCAGCGACGCTACGATGCGCACCGTAACACTTTCGCTTCCTGCACCGGTTCAGATTGCACGCGGCAAAACCGCTACTGTGGAGGTAGAGGCCGACGTTTTAAAGCTGTTTGATGCGCCCAACCAGATTGACTTCACACAACTGCACATGATTCACGATCCCGGTTCACAAGCCAAGGCCATGGCCGACAACTACGCAGGTATGCTGCGGGTGAAAACGGCAACCGTAAAATAAAAGAAACGCGCTCCGGATGGAGCGCGTTTCTTTTAGACGAAAGACGAAAGAGGGCTTAGCCGATTTTTAGCTGGGCCTAACTAACCAGCGTTCCGATATTGATACCCGATACCACGTCGAGCAGGTTGCCGGGGCGGTGCATATCGAACACGATGATGGGCAGGCTGTTTTCCTGGCAAAGAGTAAAAGCCGTCATGTCCATGACTTTGAGGTTATCGGTGATAACCTGAGAGAACGTAAGCGTTTCGTATCGGGTGGCAAGCGGGTCTTTTTCCGGGTCGGCGGAGTAGATGCCATCTACACGGGTGCCTTTCAGAATCACGTCGGCGTTGATTTCGATGGCGCGGAGAGAACCAGCCGTATCGGTAGTGAAATATGGGTTGCCGGTGCCAGCGCCAAAGATGACCACGCGGCCTTTTTCAAGGTGGCGAATGGCGCGGCGGCGGATGTAAGGCTCAGCAATCTGCTCCATTTTAATGGCGCTTTGAAGGCGGGTTTTTACACCGGTTTTTTCCAGCGCAGCTTGGAGGGCCATGCCATTGATCACCGTTGCAAGCATCCCCATATAATCGCCTTGCGCGCGTTCGATGCCGGTTTCAGCTTCGTTCATACCGCGGTAAATATTGCCGCCGCCAATCACCACAGCTACCTGCACACCGATTTCGGTTACAGACTTGATTTCGTTGGCGTACAGCTCCAGCATCTTAGGGTCAAGGCCGTAGGAACGGTCGCCCATAAGGCTTTCGCCGGAAAGTTTCAGCAGGATGCGGTTGTATTTTGGCAGCACGGGTAAGAAGATTTTGGCCGCAAAAGTACGCCCTTACGCCGCGAATGAAAATGAGAACCACAGAAATCCCGAAAACGCGTAGAGCGGCATCCTGCTGCCGCTCTACGGAAAATCAGAAGGGATGATATTTCCGGAAATCCTAACCACTAATGGCATCCAGGGCTGCCTGGGCCACCTTTACGTCTTCATCTACAATGCCACCGCTCACGCCAATGGCACCAATAACTTTTCCGGAATCTTTGTCTTTCACAATCAGTCCGCCACCAAAGGAAATCAAACCATTGTTGCTGATTTCGATGCCGTAAAGCATTTCGCCGGGTTGGGACAGCTTGCCGAGATCGGCGCTGTTCATCTGGAAATAAACGGCCGTTTTGGCTTTTTTAATGGCGACATCGGCAGAGCCCAGCCAGGCGTCGTCCATGCGCACAAAGGCCACCAGATTGGCACCGCTGTCCACCACGGCGATGTTCATTTTCTTGCCCATATCAGATGCTTTGGTGAGTCCGGCCAGCACGGCTTTGTGGGCTTTTTCGAGGGAGATGTTCATAAAAAGGGATGAGGATTGTGTTGCAATAAAGCCGTGCCAGAGAGGCGATTATTTCCGGAATTCAGGGTCATTTTCCGGAAATAAATCCTTTTTTACCGGATCCGGAAAAGGGTATAATCGGGGGAATGGTAATACAGATTGGGAAGGGCCGGGCTGCGGTACTGCCGGAGAAGAGAATCGGTTATGCCAAACCGTTCGCGGTAAGAAGCATTCAGCAGGATAAAATCCACTTCCGAGCGCCGGGCAGCGGCAAGTAGTTCGGGCAGGTGCATCGGCGGCAGGTGGGCGGCCTCCCGGAAAAAGGAATACACCGTAAGCGACCGTATGCTCTGGAAATGCTTTATTTCATTAAAAACAAAATCGTCGTAGGCCAGAACACGGAGTTGGGTGTGGGGCTGGGGCAACAGCCGGGCCACGGCAGCATTGCGGGCCGCAGGGCCTGGTTTATGCAAGTCGCTGAAATTCCGGAAAATATGGGTAAGGGCAAAGAAAAGATGAACGCCTGCATAGGCCGCAAGCAGCAAGCGCCAGAAAAGCTTTTTGGCTTTGTGGGTGCTGGCTTCCACAATGCTATTGGCCGCTACGACAATCGCCAGCATATAGGGCAGATAGAGGTAGAGATACTGAGGCGAGTTGCTATAGGAAAGCAGGCCAAGCGCCAGGAAAGAACCCAGAAAATAAATCACCGTTAGCGGCATCCTGCGCCACAGGCTACGACCGGCAAAAAGGAAAGCAAAAACGAAAAGCAGCGTGGTTACGATCTCGCGCTCGTTGAAAAACAGCCGGACGTGTTCATCGGCGAGGGACAGCAAGGGCGAATACCAGGCTTTTTGGCCAAGGCCGATCACCGGGTCGTGTGTGGTTTGGTATTGAAAAAGGGAGAAGCTTCCCTGCCACAGAATATCTGCAAAGTAGATTCCGGAAAAAACCAGGGCGGCAGTTATTCCATAAAGAGGTACGACTTTCCAGCGCTTCTGCATCAGCAACAACACTGCACCGGCAGCCCCGAAAATAGCGCCGTGCGGATGTGTTGCCAGCGCACATCCGGCCAAAACAGCGGAAAGCGAAAGTGGGGCGAACGATCTTTTTTCTAAATATTGTTGTAGGGAAATGAACTGTAAAAGCCCCAATAGCGTTAGCAAGGCTTCAGGCCGGAAGGTGCCGGAGAAATACAGCACGTTGTAATTAATCAGCAGCAGGCAGCCATAGAAATACCGGTCTGTTTTGGGGAAATAAGGGATCAGAAACCGGAAGTGTTTCCATAAAACCAACAGCAGCAGGGCAAAGCACAGAATCGAAAACAGGTGCAAAGACGCGAGCGACCAACCCGTAAGCGCCACAAACGGATACGCCAGATACAGGAACAGCTTGTGGGAAATCGTTTGATGGACTTCCAGCGAAAGGCCACCATAACCGCGCATCATCTCGCTGCGGATCACGCCCTCTTTCAGGAGGAAATACAGATTTTCGCCCAGGGCATTGTCATCCACACGGGCATTTTTATCGACCTGATAAAGGCCAAAAAGCAGCAGGCAGCCGATGAAAAGAAGCCGGAAGTGGCGTAGGGAAAAGATTCTTTTCATAGGCAGGGCAAATATATCCTGCTAAACGGATTTGAACGACAGATTCAGCAATGCTAGGTATTGCGCCGTGATAGCGGCAACGCTGTGATGTTCGGCAACATAGGCAGCCGCTTGGTCTGTGATTTGCCTCCGCAGCTCCGGACTATTAAGCAGATTATTTATCGCATTGGCCAGGCATTTTCCGTCCTTTTTAGGGCAAATTAATCCGCGGCCCTCCTGAAGCAAATCGACCAGTCCGCCGGCGTCGGTGGCGGCAACCGGAACCTTATAAAGAAAAGCGTCGAGCACGCTGCTGCCAAGACCTTCCTCGTCGGAGCTCATGGCAAAGACACCGAGCACGGAAAACACATCTTCAACGTCTTTTTGAAAACCCATCAGGCGGTAGTGTTTCTCCAGGCCATATTGCGCAATCTTTTCCCGGACGACGGGCAGCAAAGGGCCGTCGCCAAAATGAAGAAACACGAAATCGGTGCGCCGTTCCCGAAGCTCGCGGATGGCTTCCAACATCGTGAGCGGGTCTTTGTGGGGCACAAAAGCGGCAGTGGTTCCGATGATTTTTGTACCCGGTTCTATCCCGGCTTCTGCCAGCCAGATCTGCGCACGGGCAGGAGACAATTTCCGGAAAACAGCGGCATCGGAAATGACGGTTACAGGGCAACCGGAAAACTTTTGGACAATGGCCTTAACCGCCTGGCTAATGCCGACCAGATGATCGGCAAGGCGGTATTTGAGGCGGGTAAGCCTGCCCTTCGGCACAAAATCCACCCGGCGGGTAAAGACGATTTTGGCGCGGTGGAAGAGTTTGGTAAAAACGCAGTAGGTAAGGATATGGGACGTCTGCGCGTGGAGAATGCTAAAGCGGTGGGCTTTAAATATTAAAAACCCAATTACCCCAAAGACGTTTTGAAATGCATGAGTGGGAATGCCTTCTTCCAGAGCTGCCTGATGAAGCGGAGTGCTTTTCCGGCACAGCAACTGCACATCGATTCCGGCATCGCGGAAGCCCAGAATATTGTAGAGGGTTTGCCGTTCGCCGCCGCGCCACGATTTTTCAAAGTTGAGTTCAAGAATGGCGGGTTTGGAGCGCATGGAGGTGTAAAAATAAGGCGCTTTATTTCCGGAAATAACGCTGATTTTCCGGAAATGAAGCGCCTATTAGGCTGCTATAGGAGGCTAATAACTATTTTGGAACGCAGTTGGGGACGGTTTTGCCGTCTTTCTTTTTGGTTCCGACTTGTTTGTAAGCTTTCCAGCAAGGATTTTTAGAAGCTTTGCGGCTTTGTGCTTTTCTTTCCGGGCATGGTGAGGTGTGTTTTTTGGAAAGATTTTCCGGAAAAACCCATGCCCAAAAGGTGTAGAAACAAAAAAGCCCTGACTGAATAAGTCAGGGCTTTTGAAATAAATATGGCAGCTACCTACTCTCCCGGAACAATACCAGTACCATCGGCCATGAGGGGCTTAACTTCTCTGTTCGGAATGGGAAGAGGTGAACACCCTCGGCAAAACCACCATAATAAGGTGATGACGCGAGTCATCAGTATTGTGACATATTGGTAAAGCGATTCTGGAAAGAAAAATAAAATTAAAGCTTACGGGCAATTAGTACTACTCGACTTTGCTGTTACCAGCTTTACATCTGTAGCCTATCAACGTCATCGTCTTTGACGACCCTTAAAAGGAAACTCATCTTGAAGCAGGTTTCGCGCTTAGATGCTTTCAGCGCTTATCCTTTCCATACGTAGCTACTCTGCACTGCACCTGGCGGCACAACAGATACACCAGCGGTATGTACGACCCGGTCCTCTCGTACTAAGGTCATGTCTTCGCAATTTCCTAACGCCCACCACAGATAGAGACCGAACTGTCTTGCGACGTTCTGAACCCAGTTCACGTGCCACTTTAATCGGCGAACAGCCGAACCCTTGGGACCTTCTCCAGCCCCAGGATGTGACGAACCGACATCGAGGTGCCAAACCTCCCCGTCGATATGAGCTCTTGGGGGAGATCAGCCTGTTATCCCCGGAGTACCT
>JAEWBT010000106.1 GCA_023391015.1 Bacteroidota bacterium | reverse complement strand
GTTCACCAGCCTGCATGATTCCTCCTGTAACGGATTACGAAGCCACCGTTTGCGGCAAAATTCCGCTGCACCGCATCAATTCCATTCAGCCCCACGGCGCGCTGCTGGTGTTGCACCCGGCCGATTACACGATTGTACAGTGCAGCCTGAATGCCGATGTTATTTTAAAAACCGACTGCCGGCACATACACGGTAGCCGGTTTTTAGACTTACTGTGTCCGGAAAGCCACAATCGCTTTGAAGAATTGCTGCACCTCGCGCCCGGCACCGACCGGCTGCCCGACACCATTTGCCTGCGCGGCGAAGGAGACGAAAAAATTACGGTTCAGGTCTTGCTGCATCGCACGCCGGAGTATCTCATTCTGGAAATAGAGCCGGTGGATATCACCGCCGAAGCGCCTACGTTCAGCGGCTTGTATCAGGAACTGAAGAGAGCAATGGCTGTAGTGAATGCCGCGCCTGATATGCACGGGGCCTGCCTGGCTACGCTGGAAGAACTGAAAAAGCTCACCGGCTTTGACCGGTTGATGATGTATCGTTTTGACGACAACTGGGATGGAACGGTGATTACCGAAGTCCACGAGCCGGGCATGGAAAGCTACCTGGGACTGCGTTTTCCGGCCTCCGATATTCCACGGGTGTCGCGCAATTTGTATCAGCACAGCCCCTACCGCCACATTCCCGACCGCGATTACAAACCCGTGTTGCTGTCGCCGGTTGTGAACCCGCTGACCGGCACTTTTACCGATCTTTCGGCCTGCAATCTGCGCGGCGTGGCGGCAGTACACCTGGAATACCTGCGCAACATGGGCGTTCGGTCTTCTATGTCCACCCGCCTACTTGCCCAAGGGCGGCTTTGGGGATTGATTTCCTGCCACCACCGTGAGCCGAAGCACCTGAGCTACGAAGAAGCTGCCATTTTTGAGTTGCTTTCCGATATGCTTTCTACCAAAGTCGTAGCCCTGGAAAAAGAGCGGGATGCTGAGAGCTACAACCGCTTGCAAAAATTGCAGGTGGGTTTGATAGAGCAAGTATTGGTTTCTGATGATTTTGCCGGAGCCTTGCTCAAAGAAAAAGACCGGCTCTTGGATTTTCTGGGCGTGGCAGGCGTGGTGATTCGTCGCCACAAGCGGTTGTATGCGCAGGGCGCGGTGCCGGAAGCGGCTTTTGTGGAAGATTTGATTTTATGGCTGCAATCCAACTACGACACCGAAGTAGTGGCCCTGCACCATCTGGCCGATATGTATGAACCAGCACGGGAAGCGGCGGAGGCAGCGAGTGGCATTGTCGTGATTCCGTTGCGGCCCGATCAAGGTGAATATATTATCGGTTTTCGGCCCGAACATGTGCGGGAAGTGTTTTGGGGCGGCAATCCGGCAGAGGCGGTGCAGTGGGAAGCCGATGGCAAAACCTACCACCCGCGCAATTCTTTTGAGGTGTGGAAACAAACCGTTCGCGGTAGCAGCCGCCGCTGGACCGAGCCGGAAAAAGTAATGGCCGGTCGCCTTCAGCATTTTTTGCAGGGATATCTGCTGCGGGAGTTTGTGCGGTAAATCTAAGGTTAACCACTGCTTCTTTAAAACCCCTTTCCTATCTTTAGTTTTTCCCAAATTTTATTTTCCCAACCCGGTAAGTATTGATGTCTGTAAACCCTGCCCCAAACCCAACGCTCGCCCCATCTCTGCTCGCAGAAAAGCTGCAAGGCGAATGGCAACGGCAGCAGGTGCTGGCCGGCGTGGCAGTGGACGATCAAGACCGACTGACAGAAACTAACGGGCTGGTTGAGGCTTTTTTGCTTCCGGGTGCAGTTATTTCCGGAAACACACGATTAGAAGCATTATTCCCCAAAAATCTTTCTCAAAAAATAGGTGATTTCCGGCAGCTTGCCGCTCAAAGGGGCGAAGCGCAGGAAGGCCTGGTGGCGGGCGAAAACCATACGGTTCGCGTCGCTGTTCATCCCCCCGACGAAGACGGCAACTGGGCGTTTTTTTTGGAAAAGCTGCCCGCACTGGAACGCGAAAAAAGCCTTTCAGAAAGCGCTTTTGAACAAGCCCTTCTTCCGATCCTGCTTTTGACGCCGGTGTACGACGAAAACAACCCTAACCAGCCTTCTGATTTTTGCTGCGTAGGGGCCAATCCGGCTGCCGAAGCCCTTTTTTCAGAGTCGGTTTCCGGAAAAGCGTTTTCGTTTCTGGAGCCTTTTTTTGGCGACCAACTGCCGCTGAAGCAACTGTGCTTTTCCTATAAAACCGGCATTGCCGAAAAAACGGAAATTTCCCTGCGCGCGACCGACGGCACGCCTCATTGGTATGAAGCTGCGCTCACCAAAATGGCCGATTGCCTCGCCTTGAGTCTTACCGATATAACCGCTTCCCGGACGGCCCAGGAGCGGCTTCGCAAGAACTACAACCAGCTGGTAGAAACCCGTAAAGAGCTGCGCGAACTGACGGCCACGCTGGAAGAAACCATCCGTCAACGCACTGAAGAAGTGACGGCGAGCGAAGAGCGCTTCCGCCTGGTGGCCAGCGCCACGACGGACGCCATCTACGACTGGGAACTGAGCACGGGCCGCCACTGGTGGAGCAAAGGCCTTTACACGCAGTTTGGCTACGAGGTGGAAACCTCGCCCAATGGCCGCAAATTCTGGGAACTGCACCTGCACCCCGACGACCGCGACCAAGTGGTGCAGGCGCTGCACCAAACCATTGAAGGCGGTGAGTCGTGGCGGGCCGAGTACCGTTTCCGGAAAGCCGACGGCGAATATGCCTGGGTGCTGGACCGCGCCAATATTGTGTATGACGAAACGGGCGTACCCTACCGGATGCTGGGCTCCATGCTGGATGATTCGACCATCCGCGCGGCCAACCGTGCAGCCCGTCGGCGCGAAGCAGAGTATTTCCAGCTGGCCGAATCGCTGCCGCATATTGTATGGATTGCCGATGCTGCCGGAAAGGTAATTTACCTCAGCCATCAATGGGAAACGCTCACCGGCACGCACCCTGATTTGCCCGCACCGCTAGCTCATTTCCGGAAAATCATCCATCCGGAAGATGCATTGCCTTTTGCCCGAAGCTGGCTGTGGGCCGTTGCTTCTGAAGCTCCTTTTGAAGCAGAATGCCGGCTACAGACAGCCACCGGCGCGTATCGGTGGATGATGATCCGGGCACATAAAATGCAGGACGAATCTGATGAAGAAGGTCGCTGGAACGGCGTTTGCATTGATGTGCATGAGCGCAAAACGCTCAATGCCCTTTTGGAAGAAAAAGTGGCCGAGCGCACCGCCGAACTGAAAGCCGCCAACCGCGAGCTGGAACACTCCAACAGCGAATTGCAACAATTTGCCTTTGTTACCTCTCACGACCTGAAAGAGCCGCTACGGAAAATCCAGATTTTCGGGAAGATGGTGCTGGACAAGGCGTTGAAAGAAAACAACCCGCTATACACTGGTCCGCTGGGCCGCATCGTGCAGTCTTCGGAGCGCCTCACCGGCCTGATCAACGACCTGCTGGATTTCTCCCAACTTTCCGGAAAAGCAACGTTTGCAGCGACGGATTTGAGTCAAATTGTGCAAAGCACAGTAGCCGATCTGGGCGTATTGATTGAGGAAAAAGCGGCGGAGATTGAAGTGGGTAAATTGCCGGTTATCCGGGCGGTGCCGGGGCAGATGCAGCAACTTTTTCAAAACCTCATTGCCAACGCGCTGAAATTTTCCAAAGCAGGCGTTGCGCCTCATATCCGGATAGCAGCCGAGCGGGTTTCCCGGAAAGCTTTTGATGCACCGCCTGCGCAGCGTGGTGCTTATGTGCGCATTCGCGTAGCCGATAATGGGATTGGTTTCAATGAAGAATATCTCCACAAAATTTTCACCCTGTTCCAACGGCTGCATACCCGCGATGCTTATGAAGGCACCGGCCTGGGGCTGGCCATCGTGCAGAAAATCGTGAACCTCCACAATGGGCTTATCACGGCGCAAAGCCGGGAAGGCGAAGGAGCAACGTTTATTGTGGTGCTACCAATTGCGTAGCAAATAGAAGGAGACTTTTTGGCTCACAGATTCGCGCAGATTTTCACAGAAAAAATTAGCCTCCGGGCCACACTACTGAACGCGCTACACTTTAAGCATTTAAACGGTTGCTGCGACGATGCATTCTTTTTGGTTAAGTACTTCCAAACCATTTGTTGATGGTCACAAATGGGAGTCATTACGAGTGGAGTGAAGGACCCAGCACAAAATGCAGCACTATGTGCAGGTTGCTTCGTCGTTCCTCCTCGCAATGACCCTCAAAATGTCGAGAGCTTACTACCAACTATTTTCTCGCTGGTACTTAATGGGGAGATGCGATGGGAAAGACCAACGATGCATCCAAGATTCGCCCAGACAATTATACCCTCCTGTTTTGTCATTCCGCCAAAGGCGGAATCTCACAGGAAAGAAGACCCTGTAATGAGGAGACCCTGCCTTTGGGCAGGGTGACAAAACAAAAAATAACGAAAGAGTTGAAGGCCGATTCCCTTCCCGGAAACGGACTGTGATAGAACCCAACAAACACTCACTGACTAATGGGTTTGAGCCGCCTGTGCTGGTCGGCTTTTTTCCGGAAATTTCCCCAAAATAAAGGCTTGAATAGCCCTCCAGAGCCTACTCTTTCACAAACCGGAACCATTGTGCCGGTGCGTTTGGAACGCTCAATTGCAACAGATAAGTTCCGGACGACAGGTTTTCGACGCTAAAAGTGGGCTGTGCGGCATCCAAAACACCTGCCAACATCGTGCGGCCCGACAGATCAATCACCCCAAAAGCAGCCAGAGCGGAAAGCCCTTTCACCTGCAAGCGGCTTTGAACGGGATTTGGGAAAACGGCGTAAAGCGTTTCGTTTTGGAACGGATTTTCTACCGAAAGTGCACTGGCCGGGCGGTAAAAAGTTGTTTGTACCGGATAATGGTCAGACACATCGCTGGTGTAGCTCGTAACTGTGGCATTGGCCAGGGAACGCAACGACCGGGCGCTTTCGCCCACATAATACCGTGCAAAAGGCCGGGAGGCAATAAAATGGTCAATGAGGCTTGAGTAATGATCGCTGCTGCGCTCCCCGGCGAGGCTGATAGGCAGCGTCAGGCAATTATAGGAATACGGCCCCACGGAATCGCGCACAAAATTGTCGTAGGCACCAAAGGTCCGGTCGTTGCAAATGCTGGTGTCCAGATCGTCGTTGAAATCGCCCAGAATCAGAAAATCTTTGCCCCGGAATTTCCGGTCGAGCGAGTCTTTGAGGAGGTAAGCGCCTTCTTCGCGGCGGTTGCAGGAGCTGTTGTCGGACATGGCTTTGGCGTGCAACACAATAAAAGCCATCGGTCGCCAGGAGTGGTCACTGCATTTCAGTTCGCCTTCTACCAACATGGGGTAGCGCCCGGACGCAAAATCGCCGTAGGCGTACGGATGGCCGTTGATAAACGCCCGTGAGCGAACGTTCCGGAACTGCGAAGGCCGGTACATAAAAGCGAGCTTTTGAGCCGAAGGATAATTGGGGCTCTGCGGATTGGGCGCAGCACTCCCGTAAGGCGAAACGACACTTGCCCAGGGGCCGCCGGGCAATCGGTTTACAAGGTTGACAAATGAATCTGTATTCACCACTTCCTGAAAGCCATAGAAATCGGCGTTGATGGTGGTAAGCAGCGTTTCGGTTTTCGATACCTGCAGGCCGGCGTTGGTGCTGCTGCCAGCCCCCCACCACTCCAGATTCCAGGTTACAACCCGGAAGCTGTCGGGCAAATTTTGGGCCTTAACAGCGACCGATTGCAATAAAGAAAAGAAAAAGAAGAACAGGCCGAAATTCCGGAACATAAAATATTTATCCTACAAATTTAGGTACCCTTTTCCGCCAGTTTGGTTAAAATATCCAGAGCCTGTGAAATGTTTCAGGCTTTGCCGGAATAAACGCTTCCACGCCGCCTTTTAGCTTTCCTGAAGCAGCGATTATATTTGCCTTGCATGAATGCTTTTCTTAAAAACAACTGGCCATGGATTGTATCGCTCCTTTTGTTTGCGCTCTTTAAAAGCCTGTACCCCTATCCCGATGTTTTTCTGGATTCCACCAACTACATTCAGTGGGGCCTTCAGGACCTTCCAATCGCCTTTCGGCCCCTGGGTTATACCCATTTTCTGATGGCGGCGCATGATTGGGGCGCGCATCATTTTGGGATTGTTTTTATCCAGTTTGCCGTTCATGTAGCCGCAGCCATTTTCTTTTGCAAAACCCTTTTCCGCATCTGGAATCTGATTGGCTGGCAGCGCATCGTGTGTTATGTATTGATTCTGTTTAACCCGCTGGCCTGGTTTATTTTCAATCTCATTAGCCCCGACAGCCTGTTCATTTCGCTTTCGGCGGTGTGGCTGGCAACGCTCTTGCGCTTTTTCTTTTTGCCCGACCGAAAATGGCTGATGCTGGCAATTCATGTGGCTGCTTTCATCGGTCTTTTTTACCTGCGCTACAACGCCATCTATTATCCGTTTTTCGGTGCGGCAGCGGTGTGGCTTACTTCACTGAGTCTGGGCCGGAAAGCACTGTATGCCGGCGCTTCGCTTTTGGTTTTTGCCATGCTGTATACCGCAGCGGCTCAAAAAGCAGAAATTCATACCGGCGAGGCACGCCTTTCCGGCTTTGGCGGCTGGGCCATGGCCAACAATGCCCTCCATGTGTATTACAGCGGCGATGTGGATGCTACGGATTGGGAAGAGCCGGAGGAAAAGGAACTGGATCAGCTGGTGCGGGCTACTATCGATTCCGTGCCGCATGTGGGTCTCACGCCCACCGATCAGTTTTTATGGGCGCGGCAAGGACCCTTAAAACAATACCTTTTTTACCGGCTTTCGCAGGGGCGTTACCCGGACTATATGCAAGGCTGGTGGCAGATTTCCGGTTTCTACAACGACTTTGGCAAGGCACTGATTATGCGGTATCCGGGCGCTTTTTTCCGGTATTTTTATGGCCCCAACCTGGCTTCTTTTTTCTTCCCCTCGGCAGAAACCCTGGAAGCGTATGATGTTTACGGAACGCCACTCCTGCCGGAACAGGCCGCATTTTTGGGGTATCAAAAAGACGGTAAAAAGGCAGAACGAATTCCCGGCCTACTTCACCGCACCGTAAAAGCCATGGAAGGCGTTCACGCAGTGTTATCTGTTTTAACGATACTGGCAGCGGTGTTGCTCCTAATCTTTTACCTTCGCAGCCTTCGCCGTCTTCCACAACCTGGTGCGCAGCCGTTAGCGGGTTTCTTGTTGGCTTCCTTTTATATCCTAACGGTTTTGCTGCTGGCTTTTGCCCACCCCATTCTACTGCGCTACGTTCTTTTTCCCTTACTTTACTTTAGCCCGCTTCCCCTTCTGTGGCTGCAACAACGGCGTTTGAAAGCCGCCGAAAATGCTCCACACGTTTAGTTTCTGTCTTTTTCATGGTTCTTTCAATCGTTATTCCCGCCTACAACGAAGGCGCAACCATCCACCGGATTCTGGACCGGCTCCGGGCCGTGAACCTTATCGGGGAGATGCAGAAAGAGGTAATCATCGTTAATGATTGCTCTAAAGACAATACAGAAGAGGCGATTCTGGCCTACGCAGCAGCGCATCCAGACTTGGGCATCCAATACCGGAAGCACGAGGTTAATATGGGCAAGGGCGCCGCGCTGCACACCGGCATCCGCGAGGCCACCGGCGATTATGTTGTGATTCAGGACGCCGATCTGGAGTATGACCCCCAGGAATACAACCTGCTCCTCAAACCTATTCTCGATGGTTTTGCAGATGTGGTCTATGGCTCACGGTTTATGGGTGGCAACCCACACCGGGTTTTGTTTTTCTGGCATTCTATCGGCAACCGCTGGCTGACGAGCCTGAGCAACATGATGACCAACCTAAACCTGACCGACATGGAAACCTGCTACAAGCTGTTTCGCCGCGACCTGGTGCAGAGCCTGAAGCTGGAAGAAAAACGCTTTGGTTTTGAGCCGGAAGTAACCGCCAAAGTCAGCCGCATTCCTAAAGTCCGGATTTACGAGGTAGGGATTTCCTATTATGGCCGCACCTATGAAGAAGGCAAAAAAATTGGCTGGAAGGATGGCTTCCGGGCCATCTGGTGCATTCTGAAGTATAACCTTTGGGCGAAGTAAGAGCGCTGCCTTGTAAAAAAGAAAATAGCCGGCATCTTGGTCCTGAACCGCATTTCAGTCCTGCACTGCCACTTTTGAATGGTACACAACCATTTTTAGCTGGTACTATGTGATTTTTTACTGGTACATAGTCATCCAGAGCCGGAACTATATCATCTTTTGCTGGTACATCCCCATTTAGGGTTGGTACCATGCCATTTTTTGTTGGTACATAGCCATTTGGAGCTGGTACTATATCATTTTTAGCTGATGCATCGACTTTTCAATTCCTTGTCAGCAAGAAATTTATCATACAATATATACGTCTCGTTTTAGTATAGTTGGGCTTCAACTGTTTATCCTGGATATAGTCTCCGTTTGCTTTAAGGCAGCAATAGGCTACGGCCCTTCGACAAGCCCGCCCTTCGACAAGCTCCCGGTGACACAGTCGCTGTCATCATTTACTGTTTAGAAATTAAGTGTCAGGGGGAGCCTGTCGAAGCCCGCATACAAAATTTACGTTATATCCCAAATCCTTTTTCCGGAAATCTAAAAAGCGAAGCGGGTCTGTTTTCCGGAAAAAACAGACCCGCTTCGCTTTTTGTTACTTGAAAATCCTCTTTAGCTAAAGGCGTCTTTGAGTTTGTCGAAAAAGCCTTTGCCTTCTTTTTCTTCCTCGCCTTTTTCGTCTGCCTGCGGGGTATAATAATCCGGGCCTTTGGCAGGGTGGAAGGATTTGGAAGCCCGCATTCGCTCAAGCAGTTCTTTTTCTTCTGCCGAAACATTCTGCGGACTGAAAACCGCCACTTCTACCAGTTCATCGCCACGGCCATAGCCCTGGAAAGCCGGAAATCCTTTGCCCTTGAGACGGAAAACCTTACCGCTTTGGGTGCCTGCCGGAATGGTAATCTTGGCACGCCCATCGATGGTGGGCACTTCTACTTTGGTTCCCAAAACAGCATCCGGGAAGGACACCTGAAGTTTATGAATTACGTCCATGTCGGAACGGGTGAGGTGCGGATGGGTTTCTTCTTCAATCTGAATCAGTAAATCGCCCGCCGGTCCGCCGCGCTCACCGGCATTGCCCGCGCCGCCCATCGAAAGCTGCATGCCTTCCTGCACGCCCGCCGGAATGTCGAGGCCCAGTGTTTCTTCACCAAAAACGCGTCCTTCGCCCCGGCAATTGCTGCACTGTGCCGTGATGGAAGTGCCTTGTCCGTGACAGGTAGGGCAAGTGGTTACCGTTTGCATTGCACCCAGAAAGGTTTGCTGCACGCGCTGTACTTGTCCGCGCCCGCCGCAGGTCTGGCAGGTTTGGATGGAAGATTTGTCTTTGGCGCCGCTGCCCTCGCAGGGCTTGCAGACCACTTGTTTTTTTACCTTAATCTTTTTGTGGGCACCGGAAACGATTTCGGCAAAGCTCATCTTCAGCTTCACGCGCAGGTTGGAGCCGCGGGTTCCCCGGCCCCGCCCGCCGCCACCGCCGCGCTGTCCACCAAAGAAAGAGCCAAAGATATCATCGCCACCGCCGCCGAAAATATCGCCGAAGTTGGAGAAGATATCGTCCATGTT